>CAZRXY010000027.1:0-18309 GCA_964604155.1 uncultured Candidatus Cloacimonadota bacterium
ATTGATGCATAAGAACCATGATTCAAAAATTCTCGGGGGTATGCCAGGAATGGGATTTTGGTTGACAAGAAAATTGCTGATTAACTGGATTGGTGAGAAAGAAGAGAGCAAGAAAATCAGGGAGGTTTTGTTTATTGATATTGAGAATATTATTTGCGATAGCCCTGTTATCGACGGCAAATTTATTGATTTCAGAAGATGCGTGTTATCTGGAAAGTGAACGAGTAGCGGGAAGCAGGGAGATATTTCCGAGACCTTGGGATACTGTTTTTTATCCCAGCAGCACGATTGCCTATTGCTATGTGACGATCAATGGTGTGCCAGCTTCAGCGGGAGATGAGGTGGGAGCCTTTATAAATGGTGAATGCCGGGGAGTGGGCGTAGTATTTATCATGGGCAGTAATGCCACTACCTTTTTTTGTATTCAAGGCACGATGATAGAGACGGTGCAATTTAATCTTTGGGATGAGAGTGCAAACGAGGTTTTAGAAATATCTTATATAACGCAGACGAATCCGGGAGGTGATATTGGCTATCCACCCAATCAATTACCGCTGGATGCCACAGGGCTCAATGGAGAGGCAGAAATTACAGCAATTGCAGACGTGCCATTTGATGAAGGCGGCTGGGTGCAGCTTGTTTTTAATGCCTCAAAATATGATTCCGGCGTGCTATATGGAGAGGAATATTACAGGGTATATTGCTGGCTGGACAATGACTGGCAATTATCACACGAGCTTTCAGCCACAGCGGAAGAAAATTACAGCGTGATTTTGGCTACTGCAGCAGATTCCACGGCAGATAATCTGGCTATATACAGCTATATCGTGGAGGCAGTAATGCAGGAAGGCGTTTGGCTAAGCGAGGCTGTTGATGGCTATTCGGTAGATAATCTGGCTCCAGCAGCCCCGGAAGGGCTGGAATTTACTGCGGGATATCTGATCTGGGCAGGTGCTACAGAGCAAGATTTTGCAGAATACTGGATTTTTCTTGATAATGAATACTGGCAATCGAGCATAGAGCCTGAAATCGATATGATCAGCGTAATAGGCGAGATGAGCGTGGAAGCTCTTGATATTCATGGAAACCGCAGCGAACGGTCAGTATCTTTATGGGGCGGCTTTCTTTACGGAGATGTGGACCACAATCTCATAGTGGAGGCATACGATGCGTCTCTGGTATTGCAGTATTTTTGTAATCTGGAGCCCGAGGGGGCACCATTGCCCTGGCCAGAGTGGCGGGAAAATCTGGCAAATGTGGATGGCAGTGAACAGATAGAAGCCTATGACGCTGCTTTGATATTGAGATTTGCCCTGGGTATGATTGACCATTTTCCGGTAGAGCGATAGAGACCCCCCCCAAAAAAAAAGAGGAGTTGAGATGAATAAATTGTTATTGATTTTATTACTGTTTCCTGTGCTGATATTTGCAAACCTTGAAGAAAGAGGACTAACCTGCCGCGAGCTCTCTCAGCCAGCAAGTCCCACCAGCGCACGGGCGGTAGCTTATACCGGCAGCGAGTATGAGATAAATCGACATAGAGCAGAGATAAGTCGGGAAGGCTGGGAATTGGCTGATTCGGTCAATATCAATACTTTTTTGGCTGCAGGTGATCATATCAGCGTGGAATATTCCGGGCAGATGCATCAATTAATTTTTACCGGATATCCTTTTGGCTTGTGCGGAGCAGCAGAAGATGCCATAGAAAAATCACCCTTGTGGATACGCGCAGAGCTGGAGAGCACTTTACGCTCCTTAAATGAAGAAAAGCAGATGTTCTGGTCAGAGGTGCTTAATAGTGTGCACGATCCGATTATCGATGAAGTGGCATTTTGTATTGCGACTGCTTCCAAAGCTTATTTAGAGAGTGAATGGGCATATCCGGAGCTTTATATTCAAAATGCAGAGATGATCTATGAATATGACCAAGAATTGAGTTACGTGGAAGTGATAGATTATGGTAATTCGGTGACGGACGAAGATTATTACAGCACAACGCGTTACAGGAAAAAAGCGGCTGACGGCAGCGTTTACGAAGTAGAAGTGCCGCGTGAAATTTATTACTGGCACATTGTGCATCCCAAGATAACAGATGAAATTCCAGCCTTTATAGACCCCAGCGTGATTGAAAGCAATTCTACACATAATAATAACATTGTGGCACCGGATGAAGGTTATTTCTGGCGTGATTTTTTATATAATTATTCCGATGAGGGCTACCCATCACTGCGGAATTATCTTCTGCAGTGCGAATATGCCAATGATTTCACTACAGGATATGATTCTGCAATCGGAGCTTGCACGCAATGGCTGGCTCAAAGCCTCCAATTTACCAGTAATATAGAAAGACCGCACCAGCCGGTGCGCATTTATCGCAAGCATATTGGCAGATGTGGCGAACATGCCGATATGAGAGTGGCAATTGGCAGAATAGCTCTGGTACCTGTGACCAGCATCGTGTGTTTTACCGTAGATCATACCTGGAATGAGTTCTGGGACGAAGAATGGGTGCATTGGGATGGCGGCGATATTAATAATTTCTATATGTATGAGCAGGGCTGGGGCAGCAATTTCGGCTCCGTGATAGACGTAAGGTCAGACGGCTTGATGACCTCGGTAACCGAGAAATATGCACCCGGTTATGCTGTTCTGAGAGTGCATGCCCTTGACCTGATGGGCGAACCCATAGATGGGGCACGGGTATTGATAGGGCTGAGGCTTAATAACCAGGTAACCGGAGATATGGTGGGCTGGACGTCAAATGCAGGTTTCTATGAGTTCACAATTGGCGATGGACATGAATACTGGGTGGCTATGAGTAGCAGTGTGGGTAATGTGGAATATCAGATGGTGACGGAGAATTCAGGCGGTGGCGAGATATACGAAGTGCAGCTTCAGACAGCAAATGCCTTGCCGCAATTAGAATTTGCAGAAATAGATATACCCGCTGATGATGGAGAAGATTACAGACTGGTTGTAGAATTTGAAGCCGATGATCAAATAGTATATGGTAATATTGTGATGGATGATACAAGCGAAGATACCTGGTTTTATGAACGGCGTGTTCAGGGTGCCATCAATTTCTTTATGTGTGACCTGGTGCAATATTTCAGCTATATTGCAGGCTTGGAATTTGAGGCATTTAATTGCATTACGGAAAGTGATTTTGGCTTTTATGGTTTTGATATGCCCTGCCCGGATATGGGTAGCTGGTATGCTGTGCTTGATAATAAGAATAATGCCGTTAATCCACAATGGGTAAAAGGCTCTGTGATGCTCTACCGCTGGGAGGGTCTGGGCGGTGCAGCTACACTCTGCGGCATTGTGAGTGATGCCGCCGATGATGAACCAATTAGCGGGGCAATGGTGAGAGCAGGAGCATTTGAATGCACCACCTCCGAAAATGGTGAATATTCGCTGCAAGTGTATCCGGGAAATTATACTGTGGTGATCGATCATCCCCTGTATGAAAGGATACGATATGAAAATATAAATCTGGTTGCCGAAGAAGAATATATGTTAAATTGTGATCTGAGTGACGAACCTATTAAGCCCTTGCATCTAATAGTGTCAGGAGATGACAATACCAATGCGATAATAAGCTGGGAAAGCCCTGCCAGCCTGATGAATCGCTCACTACTGGGGTATAGAGTTTACCGGCTGGATGATGCACACGAATTTCAGCCGGAAAACTGGCTGCAGATCACCACCGGAATATTGACCGAAACCAGCCTGATAGATGAAGAATGGCTGCAATTACCCGCCGGAGTATACCGGTATGCTGTGAGTGCCGAATACAGCGAAAGCAGTTCGGATTTCGCCGTCAGTTATGCCGTGCCCTTATATATGACAGCGGCAGTGAACCTCGAACTTAGCACAAATTCGGGCGATAGTGCCGCAGGGGCAGAGATCAGGATGGAGAATACGGAAGGCGTGAATAGCCCCTATAATTATTCATTCATCTATCCGGCAGAAGGCTCTCTGATCATGCCCTCAATCTGGAAGGGAGAATATGAATTAAGAGTGCTACTTACTCATTTTGAGGTCTGGGAGACAATCTTAACTGTAGAAGATAACCTTGAGATTGACTTTGAATTAATAGAACTCCTGCCGGGACCTCATTTCGCCGGCGTCTATAATTATTACGCATCCTGGGATGCAGTGCCTCAGAATCGAGAATTTCTGGAATACAGACTGTATCTTGATAATGAAGAACCGGAACTGGCAGTGGTTTATCAGCCGGGATATGATCTGTCAATTTCGCAGGTTGATGCGGGAGAGCATATTCTGCAAATAGTGGCATTTTACAGCTCGGGAGTTTCTCTACCAGCAGAAATAAGCTTCGTAAACGGATCTTCCCTGGAATGTGAACTCTTGGCACATTTCCCCTTCGATGAGGACTTGATAGACATAGTAAGTGGCTGGTACGGAGAAAGTGAGGCTATAAACCTGGTGACTACCCCTTTTGGCAACGGTGCAGAATTTAATGGAGCAGAATTTATCACTGTTGCAGCTAATCCGGCTCTCACAGAATCCGCCTTGCATTACACTATCCTGCTCTGGATTAATGCTGCCGATATGAATACAGGCTGGCGAGGAGTGGCAGGTAGACCGGGACGGAATCAATGCCTCTGGATAAATGCTGATAATGATTATTTGCACCATCGTTTTCACACAGCAGGCGGCGGTTCTAATGATGGTGCACCCAATACTCCCAATGGCAGTTTTCACTGGCTGGAATGGAACCAGGTGGCAATAGTGAATGATGGCTATGCCGCTAAAACCTACATTAATGGTGAATTACTGGCTGAAAAAGTCCTGAGCAGTCCACTAATAGCAGACAGCACGGCTATGTATATCGGCAAATCGCCGGATTCGCCGACTGCGGAAGGCTATCTTTATGGTCTTGTGGATGATGTGCGAATCTGGAACAGAGGACTCTCTGATCTCGAGCTCACGCAGCTTTATATCGATGAAGTAGCACCCTTGGGAAGTGGAATAATTTCTGCCCTTATTATTGATGCCGGTTCCGGTACCGCCCTTGCCGGAGTGAGAATGGAGGCTGGAATTTATGTATCAGAATCTGGCGAAGATGGCTGCCTGCAAATAGAAGTACCCGCCAGAACTTATGACCTGAGATTTATTCTCGATGATTATTTGATGCAAAGAGAAGACGATTTCACCGTGATTGCCGGTGAAAATAACGAACTCATTTTTGAATTTGAACTCACTGATGATGATAAAGATGAAATTATTATTACACCCAGACTTAGTGTGATCGCCTATCCTAACCCTTTCTCCAGCAACAAAAACAGAAACCCGGGCACTAACCTAATGATTAAGCTCAATGCAGAAATTCCACACGACGCGCTCCTAAATATCTATAATATCAAGGGACAAAGAATTTTGACTGAAGAATTCATGCTGCTGCCCGGAGAAAACAATTACCACTGGAATGGTAGAAATAAGCAGAATTTCCCGTGCACCACAGGTGTATATATATACCAGGTGATCTTTAGTGCAGAAGAAAAAACGGGTAAGTTACTAATGCTGAAATAATTTCTGTCCCCCCTGATTTTATAATTATCGGTATTGTTAAATCACTCATATTATGTGAGATAACGATTCTTGTCAAAGTTAACCATTGCGAATGGTCTTTAGACCTTCGCAATGGTGACGACTAATTGTTAACTTGATCATTATTTCCACTTTTCGAATAAATTTCTGGGGTATGCCAGCAGGAAAGAGAGAGTGCTTGACAAAAATTTCAGCCAATAAAAGTTATGAAAAATTTATCAGGGGTAGGTAATGCCTGAGCAGAGTAATTTTATGAGCGGAGACCCGGATTTGCGAGAATGGATAACCAGGCTGCATGCAGAAGTGGAGACCATGAAAGCATTTCTGGATAAGAATAGTTATAATATCACGCGTGCAGACCTTGATTTATCAAATCATTACCGTAATAATAATCTGAAAGAATTCAAGAGCAGTTATATCACCCTTAAACGGGCAGGACGCCATGCCGCTGAAGATTTCATTATAGAAGATTGCAGCGAAGAATTACTTAATAGTGATTTTTTTAAAGATAATGCCGTAAAGGGAAAATCTTTTTGTGATCAGGTAGAAGACATAGAAAAAAAATTCACAATATTTTTGCATAACAGTCTCAAGCAGGGCAGAGCTTTGAGCTGCGAATACTATCATAAAAAAAATCGAAGAGCTTATAGGATAATTGCCTTGCCACAATCAGAAAAAACTATCCAAATCATGCTTGATGACGTCACCCTGGAAAGATTATCCTACATCAATGTGAAGCGCTATGAAAGCCTTTTTAGAAAAGCTCAGGAAATTTCCTCCAGCGGGTTCTTCCAGTATAATGTGAATACCCAGAATTTATTCGTCTCCGAAGGTATACTTAATATCTTTGAATCTCCATGTTCTGTGAATATCAACGAGGGCATCAGTATAAATGACTATATTTCAAGGGTCCATGATGATGACAAAGAATATGTTATTTCCATGATATCAAAAGAAGAGTTACCATCGACTCTTGATTTTGAACATCGTATTTTGGTGCGAAAACAGATAAAATATATCAGCATCAAAGGTTCAGTGTATTATGATTCCATAGATAACACCGTTTCACTGATAGGTACCGTTGAAGATATCACAATGTTTAAAGAACTGGAATACAACCTGCGTCAGGTGAAATATATTCTCGTAGAATTAGAGAAATTATCTCGAATTTCCTACTGGGAATATGATTTTTATACAGACAGATTTACCGGCTCACAGGAAGCAGTAAGGCTGATGGGTCTCATGGAATCAGATTTCCCCATCTCTTTTGATGAACTTCTTAATCTCGTCCACGAAAACAACCGTGAAGAATTTTATAATAGATTCAAGGGCAGCCTGAATGAACGGCGTGACTGGGAAGGACACTTCCGCCTCGTAGATAAATTTGGCACAGAAAAAGATATCTATCTAGTCTGCCGAAATAAATTTGATTATCAAGGAAAACCACTTACTGCAGAAGGCTTTTTGTGTGATCACACTAAGCTGATACAATTGCAAAAAGCGGCTCAGGAACTGGAAAAAATAAAAACCAGCCACAATAAATTGAAAAGAGATTTTCAGACTCAGCTCAAAAACCAGCTCACAGAAATCCGCAGCCAGGATAAATACTATCTCCAAAATTTTAATTTTGATTCTATGGCTGAAGTGCTGGCACAACTTTCTGCAAGATTGCAAAATTCGCTTAATCTCCTCTCAAACCAGCTATATAACTGGGTGGAAGCCTATGAGTGCAACGAGCTGACACCCGAAAAATTTCACGCTTCATACAATACTGTAAACTCGCAGCTTAATGAAATGAGCCAAAATCTTGGCACTTTCCGAAAATATTATGCACCCTTGCAGCAGGACGCCGTTTTTGCCGGGGAGGATGTGATGCAAGAACTCGTCTCTGCAATCTTAGGTGATTATGAAATAGATGGTATTGCGATTAATGCCACCTTGAAGCAGAATGCGAAAATTGCAGGCAATGCCGCAGAATTCAGAAGCTCTCTCATGGAAATCATCAAGAATTCCCGACGTGAATTATTAAAGCGGAAAACAGAAAAACCGGAAATCTCTATCGTAACTGATATTATTGATAATAACTTCCTCATTAGCATTTCTGATAACGCCGGAGGGATTATAGAAACCGTAATGGACAGAATGTTTGAACCATATTATACCACTTATCGGCAGGAAAATGCCGCCGGATTAGGGCTGTATCTCTGCAAAATGTGCCTGGAAAAATCTATGAATGGGAAGATTACTGCCGAAAATCATAAAGCCGGAGCTTTATTTGAAATCTCGCTCCCACTGGCAGAATAAATATTTTTTAAAATGACCGATTTTAAAATTGTTTCGTCTTATCAACCACGAGGAGATCAACCCGAGGCGATTAGAGAACTGGTCTCCGCTCTGGAAGCCGGAGAAAGATACCAAACACTGCTCGGTGTCACAGGCTCAGGAAAAACATTCACTATCGCCCAGGTGATCGCCGAAGTAAAAAAACCTACCCTCGTGATTTCTCATAACAAAACGCTCGCTGCCCAGCTATACGGCGAATTTATGCAATTGTTTCCCGATAACGCCGTAGAATTCTTTATCTCATACTATGACTATTATCAACCCGAAGCATACATACCCGGGCGCGATATCTATATAGAGAAAGATTCAGATATAAATAAGCAGATAGAAAAACTCAGGCTCAGAGCCACGATGTCTCTTATGGAAAGGCGTGACGTGATCATTGTGGCAAGCGTGAGCTGTATCTATGGCTTAGGTACACCCGAAAATTATCGCGAAGCACTGATCAGACTGAAAACAGGCGATTCCTATCAGCGGGATAAGCTGCTAAGACAATTGATAAAAATTCATTATGGCAGAAATGACGTCGCCTTTGAAAGAGGCACTTTTAGAGTGAGAGGCGATACTATCGATGTATATCCCGCCTATATGGAGCACTCCGTCAGACTGGAATTCTTTGGCGATGAACTGGAAAAAATTTCCCGCATTAATCCTCTCGATAATAAAATTCTGGAGATTGTCGATGAGTACCCCATATATCCGGCTAATCACTTCGTTACCACGTCAGCTTCTCTTAACAGAGCTATTACCACCATCAAGCAGGAATTAAAGGAAAGGGTGGAAACATTTAATAAAACAAATAAACTTATTGAAGCCCAACGCATCGAGCAACGTACACTATTCGATATAGAAATGCTGCAGGAACTGGGCTACTGCTCCGGCATAGAAAATTATTCCAGGCATTTAGTAGGCACAGAACCAGGCTCGCCTCCTAATACCCTCCTTGATTACTTCCCCGATGATTTCCTCATGGTCATTGATGAATCGCATGCCTCTCTACCTCAGATCAGGGCAATGTTTAATGGCGATTATTCCCGAAAAAAAAATCTGGTGGAATATGGATTCAGGCTGCCCTCTGCCTTTGATAACAGACCACTCAAATGGGAAGAATTTGAAAAAAAAATGAAGCAGGTTATCTTTGTCTCAGCCACTCCTGCAGATTATGAACTGGATAAATGTCAAGGCGTGATCGTGGAACAAATCATCAGACCCACAGGTCTCTTAGACCCACGCATGCTTATCCGACCGGTAACTTCTCAAGTAGATGACCTGCTCGAAGAAATAAGAAAACGGAAACCACTTAACCAGCGAATTCTGGTGACCACACTCACAAAAAGAATGGCAGAAGACCTTGCCACCTATCTGAACCGGGCCGATATCAAAGCCCGTTATCTCCACAGTGAAATTAAAACCATGGAACGCGCAAATATTATCCGTGAACTCAGATTAGGAAAATTTGACGTTCTGATAGGAGTAAACCTCCTGCGGGAAGGTCTTGACCTCCCGGAAGTCTCTCTCGTCGCCATCTTTGATGCAGATAAAACCGGCTTCCTGAGATCTACCCGAAGCCTCATACAAACTGCCGGAAGAGCAGCAAGACATGTGGAAGGTACTGTGATTCTTTATGCCGATACTATCACAGACACAATCAGGTCCGTGATTGATGAAACAGACCGTAGAAGAGCGAAACAACTCGCTTATAATAAAAAACATAGCATCATCCCTGAAACAATCAAAAAAAATATTGACGAGATTATGACCTCCACAAGTGTGGCAGCCGGTTATCAGGAGAAGGTAACGAAGAGTAAGAAAATTGATTTCAAGGAATATCTTGACCTTGGATCAAAAGAAAAGATTGTTTCCCTGCTACGCAGAGAAATGAAGCAGGCTGCTCAAGATCTCGATTTTGAGAAGGCAGCAGAATTGCGTGACAGGATTTTTGAACTGGAAGAAATCTAAATTAAACAGGAGCAAGAGGTTTTAATGGCTTTAGAAGAAATTGAGCCTGTGCCTTCCCCGCTTAAGGGGAATTTTTTTTTGAGGGATTTATCAAGGATAAACCCCAACAAACAGACAGACCATTCAAGACGATTATGATGTTTTTAATTTTGCCAAGATAAATCGGAGGAAACCATGCCAGAGAAGGTACAAAAAAACCGCGATGGCCTTATCATCAAACAAGATGATACACCCTTGAAAATGCAAGTGGAAGACAACGAAATCAAGTACGAAGGAGATTATCAAAAATCTCCCGTCTTCATCTTTCATGACTGGTGCAAAAAGTGCGGCATCTGCGTTGCTTTCTGCCCCACAAACGCACTGGGCCGCAAAACTGACGGCTCACCATTCGTAGAACATCCCGAAAAATGTATTCACTGCGAAACCTGTGACAGACTTTGCCCGGATTTTGCTATAACCGGAGCTAAAAGGTAGGATCAAATGGAAAGAAACAAACCAGTTTTAATGCAAGGTAATGAAGCTATAGCACGAGGTGCTATTGATGCGGGTATTAATTTTTTCGCCGGCTACCCTATCACCCCTTCTACCGAAATCACCGAATTTATGTCCAGAATGCTACCCAAAAAAGGTGGCGTGTTTTTGCAGATGGAAGATGAAATCGCCAGCATCTCCGCTATTATTGGCGCCTCGCTCGCCGGAGCAAAAAGCATGACCGCCACTAGCGGACCCGGCATCTCGCTCATGGCGGAGGGCATTGGTTATGCCAAAATGATTGAGCAGCCATGCGTTGTCGTCAATGTTATGCGAGGAGGACCAAGCACAGGATTACCCACACAACCATCACAGAGTGATATTATGCAGGCTCGCTGGGGTAATCATGGCGATGCTCCCGCTATCGTCTTATATCCCTATTCAGTCCTCGAATGTTATGAATTATCTGTCCGGGCTGTTAACCTGGCAGAAAAATATCGTACCTGCGTTGTGCTGCTTTCTGACGCTATGCTCGGACATATGAGGGAACCCGTGATCTTCCCCGATATGGAAAATGTGAAAATCGTCCAGAGAGTTAAACCCACTATTCCTCCAGAATGGTATAAACATTATCCGGATAACGCAAAATATAGAGCACCAATGGCATCTTTTGGAGACGGCTACCGCTTTCACGTTACCGGATTAGCTCACGATGCCCATGGATTCCCTACTACTCGTCCCGATGAAATTGATGCCATGATGTCACGACTCAAAAACAAAATTATCCTCAATCTCGATGATCTGGTGCAGGTTGAAGTCTTCGGCGATGAATCTGCCCGCGTCGCCATCTTTGCCGCAGGTATCACTGCCCGCGCTGCCAAGGCTGCGGTAGAAACTGCTCAAGAACACGGTAAAAAAATATTGCTGGTGAGACCGCTCACTCTCTGGCCCTTCCCCGATAAAGCGGTTCTGCAATATCTCTCAGATAAAAAGAAGATCATTGTCCCCGAACTAAACCAAGGACAGCTCTCTATTGAGGTAAAACGCGTCCTCGGAGTCTCCAAAAAAACCCGCCGCATCGTGGAACTCCAAAAAGTTACCGGTGAACTTATTACCCCGGAAGAAATTCTCAGAGCTGTAAGGGAGGATTATTAAAATGAAAAAAATACCTCAAAAATCAATCCATAAATTCCTGCGACATAATAAAAAATTCCCTCACGTATGGTGTCCCGGGTGTTCCGATGGTATCGTATTAGGGGCAATTATCAGAGCAATTGCCGATATCGGCTGGAAAAAAGATGAATGCGCCATGGCCTCCGGCATAGGATGCTCTTCGCGGATGCCGGTCTATATAGATTTAAATACCGCTCATACTATTCACGGCAGAGCAATTGCATTCGCCACCGGCATTAAAATGGCAAAACCTGAAATGAATGTGCTGGTGGTTACAGGTGATGGCGATGCCAGCGCCATTGGCGGAAACCATCTTATTCACGCCTGCCGCAGAAATATCAATCTCACAGTGGTCTGCATTAATAACCATATCTACGGGATGACCGGAGGACAATATTCTCCCACTACTCCTCATGACGCCTTTGCCACCACAATGCCTTATGGAAATATCGATAATGATTTTGATCTCTGTAAGCTGACCATGGCTGCGGGCGCCTCCTTTGTTGCAAGAACCACCGCCTTTCATGCCATTGATATGCAGAACGTCATCAAAGCCGGTATGGAGCACAAAGGCTTCGCTTTTATTGAAGTGATGGCTACCTGCCCCGTTATCTATGGCAGACTTAATCATAAAGGCGATCCCGCACAAATGATGCGAGATCTTAGAGATACATACGTGCCCCTAAGCTCCTACGATAAATTATCCGAGCAAGATAAAACCGGTAAATTCCCACGCGGTATATTCAAAAATGTTATCGAACCCGAATATTCCGAACGATATGCTGAATTAGTGGAATCACTTAAACCAAAAACAGGAGATAGTGATGACAAATAAAAAAAATGGAATCAAAAAAGAAATCAGATTAAGCGGAAGCGGCGGGCAGGGTTTGCTCACTGCCGGATTGATCCTCGCCAAAGCTGCCACTGCCGCAGCACTTTACGTCACGCAGACCCAAAGCTATGGCGCTGCCTCCCGCGGCGGCTCATCTCGATCCGATGTGATCATCAGCGAAAACCCTATTCATTTCCCGGAAGCTACTAATTTTGATGTGCTGGTGGCTCTCACTCAGGAATCCACCGATAAATTTATGCCGTTTCTCAGAGAAAAAGGTGTTCTGGTGATCGATACCGTCTTTGTTAAAAATCACAAAGCTACAAATCAAAAAGTCTATGCCCTGCCATTCACAGAAATCGCTATCGAAAAACTCGGCTCCAGCCTCCCTACTAATATCCTCACGCTCAGCTTTATGGTAAAAGCTACGGGTATTGTCTCTGATAAATTCTTCCGCGAAGCTACCAAAGATTTTAAACCTCAATTCGCCGAATCCAATCTTAAAGCCCTCAAGCTCGGATATAAACTCGCCGAAGAATACGCAGAAAAATATCAGGATAAAAAATGATCCAAAAAATCAGTCATATAGGCATAGCTGTAGAAAACCTCCAAGAGGCTATCCTCGCCTATCAAAAACTGGGCTTGCAAGTGGAAGGCATCGAAATCGTGGAAAGCCAGAAAGTGAAAGTTGCATTTATCCCCGTCGGTAACGAAGTCCGTATCGAACTCCTCGAACCTACCTCCGAAGATAGCCCCATCGCTCGCTTTATCGAAAAAAAAGGTCCCGGTATTCATCATATTGCACTCGCTACTGACGATATCGAAAAAGAACTGGCTCATGCTGAACAAAACCAGCTCACCCTCATTGACAAAAACCCCAGACCAGGGGCACACCACGCCTCTATTGGATTCCTGCACCCTAAAGCTATGCACGGCGTTCTACTGGAACTCTGTCAGGAAAAAACAGATTAATTGTTATAGCTTTTTGCTGTATTACCTTAAATTATAACACGGAGGACTTATGGCAGCTGAAAATAAAATAAATGAACTTCGCAGCAGACGCGAAAAATCCCGACTCGGCGGCGGACAAAAGAGAATTGATGCTCAACATGCAAAAGGCAAACTAACTGCCCGTGAACGTATTGAAGCTCTGGTCGATCCCGATAGCTTCGAAGAATTTGATATGTTTATTGAGCATAACTGCCATGATTTTGGCATGGAAAATAAAAAGTTCCCCGGAGATGGAGTCATCACTGGCTGTGGCACTATCGATCAGCGGATTGTCTTTATCTTTTCGCAGGATTTCACGGTTACAGGAGGCTCGCTGTCCAAATCTAATGCTCAAAAAATTTGTAAAGTGATGGATATGGCAATGAAAATGGGCGCTCCCGTGATCGGGCTTAATGATTCCGGCGGCGCTCGCGTGCAAGAAGGCGTGGATGCTCTCAGCGGCTACGCTTCCATCTTTTACCGTAATGTCAAAGCCTCCGGCGTGATCCCCCAGATTTCCGCGATTATGGGACCCTGTGCCGGCGGTGCCGTCTATTCACCCGCTATAACTGATTTTGTTTTTATGAATAGACAGACTAGCTACATGTTTGTCACTGGTCCTAAGGTAGTTAAAACTGTTCTCAATGAAGAAGTTACTACAGAAGACCTCGGAGGACCAGATGTCCATGGCAGAATCAGCGGCGTCGCTCATTTTATCAGCGATACTGAAGAGGAAACTATTCAATTGATCAGGCAATTGATCAACTTCCTGCCCTCGAATAATATGGAAGAACCTCCCCGGAAAAGCAACAGCGATCCCATTGACCGCCAGTGCGATGTCCTGAATAGTATTATCCCGGATAATGCCAATAAACCTTATGATATCCTCGATGTGATAGAAACTATTGCAGATGAACACGAATTTCTGGAAATCGCCCGTAACTATGCCCAAAACATTGTTGTGGGATTTGCCAGAATGAATGGTCACAGTGTGGGCATAGTTGCAAATCAGCCTAAGGTGCTTGCCGGTGTGCTGGATATTAATGCCTCCGTTAAAGCTGCCAGATTTATTCGCTTTTGCGATGCCTTTAATATCCCGCTTGTTGTGCTGGAAGACGTGCCCGGCTATCTGCCCGGCTCTAATCAGGAGCATAACGGTATTATCCGCCAAGGCGCCAAAATCCTCTACGCCTTCGCCGAAGCCACCGTGCCCCGAATCACTATTATTATCCGAAAAGCATACGGCGGCGCCTATTGCGTGATGAATAGCAGAGAAATGGGCGCAGACCTCGTATATGCCTGGCCCAGTGCAGAAATTGCCGTTATGGGTCCCGCAGGTGCTGTGGAAATTGTTTTCTATAAAGAAGTCGACGCCGCTGAAAACCCACGCGAAATGGCAAAAAACAAAGAAGACGAGTATCGTGAAAAATTTGCCAATCCCTACGTTGCTGCCGCTAAAGGATATATCGATGATGTTATTGAACCCGCCCAATCTCGCTTCCGCATCATTCGCGCTCTGGAGATGCTCGCCACTAAAAGAGAAAATAACCCACCCAAAAAACATGGCAATATCCCACTCTAAACAGGAACGCTAATCATGAAATCAAAGATTCTTGTGCTTTGTGTCATCGCTCTGGCTACCTCGCTCTGTCCTGCTGAAAACCATCTCCAAAATTTGTCTGTCAGTGATATCAGCGAATTAAAAGCTATCCCTGTCCGTAAGATCATTGAATATCTGGACCTGCCCCAGAATACCGATATCAGTATCCCCATCATAGAACTAGACCGATCCAATGAAGATATGGAGAATGCCATCGCAAAATATAACGCCAATAAACCCACTTACTACCTGGGAGTCGTCGTAGCGGGCATGGGCACTGTGTTTTTCAGCCTGCTAATCGTAGCTTTCATTATTGACCAATTGCAGCTTCTCGATAAGAAAAAAAAAGTCAAGCCACGCAAAATCCCCATCATCCAAAACGATGCCCTGGAATCTGATGGGGAAGAGGATGTCGTCTCGGCTATTGTCACCGCACTCTATCTCTATGAACTCGAAATTGAAGAAAATAATAAACTCCTGCTCACCTGGAAACGCACACCGCTGAGCATGTGGAAAGCTGCCAGATTTGTTTCCATGAACGAAATTGACCCCTCAAGGAGAAAATAATGAAAAAATATAAACTGGAAATTAACCAGAAAGAATACGATACACGCATAGTCGATTACTCTGCCAGCCGCGTTATTGTTAAAGTGAACGGACAGGATTTTGAAGTAAAGATCATTCCCGAAGAAAGAACAATCACCAAAATTGTCCGCTCCGAAAAAAAATCTCCCAGTCTCGATGTTATCAGCAATCCTTCCAAAAAAATTGCTGCCTCTGCCGGAACTGTAATTTCGCCCATCCCCGGACTGGTGCTGTCTGTGAAAATCGCCATCGGAGATAATGTCAAAATTGGCGATACGGTGATTATCCTGGAAGCTATGAAAATGGAAAGTGAAATAGAATCCACCGCCGCAGGCACTGTGAAAAAAATCCTCGTCAAAGAACAGCAGAGCATACAGGAAGGCGATCCTATTATCGTGGTAGAATAATCTTGTTAAGGGAGTAAGCTCATGAACGAATTCCTCAGTTTCTTTTCAACTACCGGCTTCTACGAACTCTTTCAGAGTGGCAGCCTGCTGTATATCACTATGATTGCCATCGGCTGTGTCTTTATCTTTCTCGGTATCTCAAAAAATTATGAACCTCTGTTGCTTGTCCCTATCGGGTTTGGAATTATTATCGGAAATATGCCCGGGGCTGCTGCTTATGGCGTTTATTCCCCAGGCTCCGTTATGTATATGCTCCATCAAGGTGTAAAACTCGGCATTTATCCACCCGTTATTTTCCTCGGAATCGGAGCCATGACTGATTTCTCCGCTCTTATTGCTAATCCTAAACTCATTCTCCTGGGCGCCGCCGCCCAATTTGGCATTTTTGCCACCTTCATCGGCTCGCTGCTGCTCGGATTCACCGTCTTTGAAGCCGGGGCTATCGGCATCATTGGCGGTGCAGATGGTCCCACTTCCATTTTTATCTCCACAAAACTCGCACCTCACTTCATAGGCGCCATCGCTATCGCCGCCTATTCCTATATGGCTCTTCTGCCCGTTATTCAGCCTCCTATCATTAAATTGCTCACCACTCCTAAAGAACGCAGCATCCGTATGAAAACTCCACGCCTGGTCAGTAAAAAAGAAAAGGTGATCTTCCCCGTGATAGGCTTTATCATCACTGTGCTTATCGTCCCCGCCGCCGTGCCGCTGCTTGGTATGCTGTTCTTTGGTAACCTGCTTAAAGAATCCGGCGTCACTGATAGATTAGCTCGCACAGCCAGCAATGCCGCCATCGATATCGTCACCATTCTGCTGGGACTCACAGTCGGCGCCAGCACCCAGGCTATTAGGATGGTCGATGGCGTAAATAAAGGTTTTCTCACTACCAGCTCTATAAAAATCTTCCTGCTCGGTGCCGTCAGCTTTTGCATCGCTACCGCTGCGGGCGTGCTTTTTGCCAAGCTCATGAACCTCTTCCTCAAAAATAAAATTAATCCCATGATCGGAGCATCAGGAGTCAGCGCCGTGCCCAATAGTGCTCGCGTTGTCCATCAACTCGGGCAGAAATATGACCGCAGTAATTATCTGCTGATGCACGCCATGGCTCCAAATGTTGCCGGAGTTATTGGCTCCGCTGTCGCTGCCGGCGTTATGCTCGGAATTCTCGGCTACTAAAACAGGCTCATTTTATCTTCAATAGTTTCTGCTTGCCAGATTATTTCCGTTTATATTTTATGCACCCGAAGAATATATATTAAGGATTATTTATGAAAAACGAATTGAAACTTGCTGTTCTTATCGATGCAGACAACGTTACATATACAAATATTAAGGGCATGATCGAAGAAATTGCCAAGTATGGAGTGCCTACATTTAAAAGAATCTATGGCGATTGGACTAAGCCCACACTCAAAGGATGGAAAAATGTACTCCTCGAAAATGCTATCACGCCTATCCAGCAGTACGGCTATACTACTGGTAAAAATGCCACCGATTCCGCCATGATTATTGACGCTATGGATATTCTCTATTCAAATAGAGTGGATGGCTTCTGCCTGGTCTCAAGTGATAGCGATTTCACCAGACTTTCTATCAGACTCAGAGAAGCAGGGATGTATGTGATAGGTCTCGGCGAAAAAAAAACTCCCGACCCCTTTATCGCCGCCTGTGATAAATTTATCTATCTCGAAATTATCGCTAAAGATATTGTGCTGACAATAAACCAAAAATCCGCTACCCCTATCAGCGAAAAAGAATCAATCTCTAAAATCGATCACAGATTGATGAAACTGCTCGCCGATTCTATTGATGACCTCGCCGATGACGATGGCTGGGCTTTCCTCGGTGACGTCGGTAACCTCATACTTAAAAAGAAACCTAATTTCGACCCGCGTAACTATGGATACCTGAAGCTTACACCACTCATTAAATCCCTCGGAAAATTCCAAATCGATGAAAGAACCACCGATAATAAAAATATCAAACATGTCTATATCAGAAATAAGTAACCTGATTTAATCCATAAACCCTCCTCCTGTCCCGAAGAACTAAAATAAAATAGCAAAAAAACCGGCTCCTCGCCAGATCAGCCAACCAAGCTCTTATCGCTGGTATTAATCTTTGCACTGATCATCAGATATACTGATATAACCTCCAAACCTACTCCAATTGCTACCCATTTGCCCAGTTGCCAGTAAATAATATAGCTCCCCGCCAAAAACAATGCAAATCCAAGTGAATCCAAAAACCTGTTTCTTCTACCCATCTCGTAACCCCCAAATATTTATTCTACCTACAAAACAATATGCCAATAATCCATTATGTCAAATAATTCTTTCCACCCCCCCCCCCCCCTCCCCCCCCCCCCC
>CAZRXY010000028.1:0-3154 GCA_964604155.1 uncultured Candidatus Cloacimonadota bacterium
ACACTAAAAAAACAAAGAGTTGCACTAAAGTTGCACTGTATCTAATTAATATATATAGCTATAACCTCTGTCTGCCACACTTTTTCGTTTTTTAGGTAATATATTTGCTCCTTTTTGATTTTTTGGCAATTTATTCAGCCAATCTGGCATACTCACGAAATTTGTTTGTTAGTTTGGAATTTTGAACTTATGAAGTTATTGGTCGTCACCATTGCGAAGATCTTTCGACCATTCGCAAGTCAACTTAGATTGATAAAAATCCCTCATCCAAAACCTTGCGAATGGTCGCCAGACCTTCGCAATGGTTGACTTTGACAACAATCTTTATCTCACATAATATGAATGATTTAACAATACCAATAATTATAAAAACAGAGGGATGCCTGGTCCTTTTATCGGTTTGGTTGATTAGAAAAAAGAGGGGGATATCTTTGCAGTTAATTATTGTGGAATAATTTTTGTCTGAAGAAGAGATTTACTTCAGAAAAACGAGTTTCCCGGTTTTTGCGGTTGTATTATGCCGGTATAAATATATACCTGCTGCGACATTTTCGCCGGATTTATTTTTGCCATCCCAGTGGTAATTACGGAAACTGCCATTATCTATAAAGCTGGTTAGTTCTCTGATTTTTCTTCCTTTAAGGTCATAGATAGCAATTTTATCGGAGTATAGGACGTCATCATCTTCATTATCATCAGATCTGGTGGTGCAAAGAATGATATCCACCATATCACGGGCAGGATTAGGAGAGGCATAAAATCCTGGAGCAGGAGTATATTCTTCTTCCTGGGGATATTCGAGAAAAATGGAATTGATCTCACCATCAGGGGAGAATCTAATCAATTCATTTTGCTGCAAGGCATTATCGAGAATATTCTGCGTTCTGATGCCGGTAAGGCTGCCGTAAACGCGCCAGGACAATTTATAGGATGAAGTATCTCTGGTGTTTTTGAAGGCAAAAAGATCTATACCATCGCTGAAAAGAAAATTAGCCGAGCATTTGGCGTTCAAAAAATAATCTGCCGCATCAATACCAATCAGATTAGTCTGCAGGAGAGCAGTCTGGATACCTTGTATCACCTGATAGTCATTTTCCAAAATAGAGTTTACGAGGTAATGCAGGTATAATTCACTATCGATAAAGCTAGGCATATTGCCATAGTATCCGTACCAATTGGAGGGATAAAAATCAAACCAGGAGCTGCCCAGAAATTCCATAATCGCCAGCCGGAGAGATGAGGGGATAACGCCGTTATGACACATAGAGAAGGTGGCTTGCGGGCTATCTATCCTGAAGGGGTGAGAGCCGTTGCCGCCAGTGGCATTACGGGCATGGGCAATTACCAGGAAATAATTATTTTCATTTGATAGTAGAGCATTTCTGGCATCATCCATTGGGTCTGGCTGTCCATCTCCATAGGAGGTATTATATCCTGTTTTATACCAGTAATCGGTTTCTTCCAGAAACCTGCTATTGTTACGGTAGGCTACAATGCCGTATCCGTCATTATTAGTTGAAGCACTAGATCTACTGATCAGGAAATCAAAATACTCATTTACAGTATCTTCATGGTCGCTAAAATTATCCTCTGAAGTGAGAATGAGGGCAAACATATCACAACCCCAGATGCAGCCTGCGGCGAAAAAATAGATTGCTATTATGAAATATTTCATAGCTGCTGCTTATATATGCGGAAATTTACTGGAAAGATAATTAACCACATAATCATGCACACTTTCTTTGAGTGGCAAAAAATTCATAGGATATCCGGCATTCTTAAGTTTATCCATTTTGGCACAGGTATAATTTTGGTATGATTCCTTTAGTTCAGGAGGCATATCGATATATTCTATGATTTCCGGAGCGTTTAGAGCAGCAAACACAGCTTCCATAAGATTTTTCCAGGTGTGGGCAAATCCCGTACCCAGATTGAATATTCCATTAACATTTTTATGCCTGTATAGCCAGTAGATCACATTTACTACATCTTTCACATAGATAAAATCCCGCTGTTGCCCGCCATCGGAATAATTGGGATGATTAGATTTAAAGAGCTTCACCTTGCCTGTCTTTTTGATCTGATGATAAGCTTTATATACCATTGACGTCATCGAATTTTTATGATATTCATTAGGGCCAAACACATTGAAAAATCTAAGTCCGCAAACTTCATTTTGCAGTTCATTTTGCAGTATCCACTTATCCATAAGCAATTTTGAATATCCGTATTTATTGAGTGGTCGCAGACTGAAGGTGATATCATCTGCATCTGAATAGCCTTTCTCGCCGGCTCCATAAGTGGCAGCGGAACTGGCATAGATAAAGCGGATTTCATTATTAACGGCGTATTGTGCCAGTCTGCGGCTGTACATATAATTATTTCGATAAAGGTAATCCATTCCGGTTTGTGTGGTAGATGAGCAGGCTCCCAGATGAAAGATTGCCTCCGGCTCGGGTAAAAAGGGTAATTTCTTAAAGAATTTGTTTTTGTGAATATAATCAACAAATTCAAGATTGATGAGGTTTTTCCACTTATCACTTCTGGCAAGATTATCGACTATGATGATATCGCGGTGACCTTCATCATTAAGTTTTTTTATCAGAGCACTACCGATAAATCCTGCTCCACCAGTTACAATAATCATAATCTTCTCCTTATCCAAAACTCTGCTGCAAAATATAAATCTTTGGGTAAAGCTTGTAAAGGAATTTTTTTTTTAAGCTGGCATACCCCGTCGGATTTTTTTGGGGGGCAAGACTTATGTGCCTCCTACTCAGCGGGATTTGTCCCGGGTTTTTGATGGGAGCAAGGTCGGGGGTTAAAACCCCCCGTTTTTTCGTTTTTGGAATCCACGAGTTAAAACTCGTGGCTAATCATTAATATCAATCTATATATATAATTATGTTTATATGTCTTATTATTAATGCTATATACTATGAACAAGAAAATAATTTAGAATTATGAATGTTGAATTATCCAGGCTTTCTCTCGTTTTTTTGATTAAATGGGTGATAGCTCATTGGTAATAATGGAGTTACACAGGCTGCTCCAGGTGAAGAGGCAGACCCTATGTGTCAGCTTAGTTGTCCCCTTAAAAAAGGAGATAAAAATGCGGCGTTATAATGCTGAATTTCGAGAATTAAATGTAAAA
>CAZRXY010000029.1:0-2439 GCA_964604155.1 uncultured Candidatus Cloacimonadota bacterium
TACCTGCGGCTACCCCTATGAAAACCCAAATTATGGTGACCAAATCACCACTCCCTATGGCGCCGATTATCCCTGGTACAATCCGGTTTATCCCGAAGCTGCAAATGTGCAGATGGGAGAAAGAGGCATATTCCATCTCTATGGCGGCAAGCAGGAGAGACGCCGCGGCTACACGCACCGCTCCGGCATAGACTCTAATAATCATTCTCAGGATAATTGCTGGGACCTGCAAAACTGGCAATATTCAGGTACTCACGGATCCTCTGGTTACGATAAAATTTCACACTGGGACACAAGACTGGAATCTGCTGCACCACCGGATTATCCGGAACTAACCATCCTGGCTGGTAATCATCCCGCTTTCCTAAAAAATAATAAATTGGCAATTTTTGATTATGACCCGGCAACATATTCAGCTTCTCAATCAGAAAGTTTCGAGCTTGATTTTGACGCCAATCTCATAGACTTTTGCCTCGATAATAATAGAATTGCCCTCCTGGTTAATAACGATAATCTGGCTTATAATATGGATCATATTGTATGCAAAACTGATGGTGACTGGGAAATTATCCAGATCAGCGAGAGTTTTCCCGCTTTAACTGAAATCAAATTTTATGGAAACGATTATATTATTAAAAGCGGCAGAGACCTTTACAGGATAAATCCCGATGGTTATGTGCAAATGACACCTGATCTGAACCAGTATTCCGGCTTCACTGATTTCCAGCAGCAGCATGGCGGCATTTTGCACTTCATTAATGGCACTTATCCCCTCTGGCAGTATAATGTCCTGGAAGTTGCTTCCCTTAACCTGCTGGGCTCTTACGACTATGCCTATTACAATGATGTTATCCCCATGGGTGGCACTCTTGAAATCAGGGAAAATTCGGACGATGTCCTATTTGTGCAGATACTAAAAATGATGCAAGAACGAAGATTTGTCACTGATTATATCCACTTCTGTAATGGAGATATCTCTGATCTCTTCTCAGATTATTCCGATGATGAAATAACCATCACACCCAGCCTGCAAACTTACCCAAACCCCTTTAATCCTCAGGTTAACCTCGCTTTTAATGTGGATTCCGGCGGGAAAGTTGTGATCGATATCTATAATATCCGCGGACAATTTATTCAAACGCTGGTGTCTGATGTTTTCGAGCCAGGTAGATATTTTGTCACCTGGTACGCTCCAAAATCACCAAGCGGTGTCTATATCGCTCAATACAAACTGGCTGATAAACTGATTTCCAGAAACAAGATCACTCTAATAAAATAATCCGCCAGTAGGTTTAGTGAACATCAATAAATATTCTTAATATGGAAGTTTATTGTTATCAGGAAGATAATTGCCTTTTTTCTTGACAGACTTTCATTGAAAGGCATTCCATGCCTCAGGGCTCTGGTTCGCAGCCCATAAAGGAGTTTACTATGAAAAAGTTCATTTTTTTATTAGTTATTTCGCTGTCGATTCACTTGATTTTTGCTGAGATTGCTCCCTCGGTAGAAGTTGCTACCGCGGGTGACGATGATTTTTTAATTTATGATAATGAGTATGGCATCTGCCAGGATGGTGATAATATTTTCATCACGTATTACAGATATGAATGCAGTGAAGTTTCTAATTTCAGATTGATGCTGGCTGTCTCCACAGATGGCGGCACAGTATTTACTGAGAATTTTATCGCAGAATTTTCTCTGGAAAACCATCATTTGCCCGATTATTATGAAAATTTTAATACTCCTGCAATCTGGCTCGATGACGCTGCCGTGCTGCACCTTTTCTATCTGAACCTGCATACTGCCTCACCCCAGGTTGCCACCAGCTCCGATCTTGGCCAATCCTTTAATTTCAGCATTATTGAGGGATTACCCCATAAAAGCTCTTTTCAATTAGTTAATACTTCCCAAGGTCTCAAAATCGGTGCTCTCTATAGCAAGGCAAAAATCCCCCTAAGCTTCTTCCAACACCTCTCATATTATGAAAATAATGAAAATGTTGAAAGCTATCTACCGCACAATTATTCGATTAAGTTCTGGGGTATTGATCATCTGCAGGGTCCCGTTTACACTGCTGATTATCTCACGATCTGGCAATTTGGTGGCGGAATAAATAATGGCTGGCCCCTCTTTGAAAATATTGTTTTATCTGGCCAGGAAATCATTGATTATGCCACCGGGCAGCCTGCCATTAATTCTGCCCCAATGAATCAAATTTTTCAAGGCGGCTATATCGAAGAAGCCTGCAGCTTCATCTTACCCGCTCAGGCAATAGCAGTTCGCGAAAATGGCATTATCCTGGAAGAAAGTGCCAATCACGACGTACTAATGGCAATTATTGATGGCAATATTGCTCATCTACGCTATGCAGACCGCATCACTCAAACCCAAAACTTCACTGTCTATAACAGCTTCCCAGACCCTCTTCGCCCCGATCTG
>CAZRXY010000030.1:0-4215 GCA_964604155.1 uncultured Candidatus Cloacimonadota bacterium
ACCGGAGGTACGGGTTCATTCGGAAAGAAATGTACCGAGATTATTCTCAGCCGTTTCAAGCCGAAAAGGCTTATCATCTATAGCCGGGATGAACTAAAACAGTTTGAGATGGCACAACAGTTCCCCGCTTCAAAATATAACTGTATGCGTTATTTTATTGGAGATGTAAGGGATAAAGAGCGGCTTTATCGGGCGTTTCATAATGTTGATTATGTTATTCATGCAGCAGCGCTCAAACAAGTACCGGCGGCGGAGTATAACCCATTTGAGGCGGTTAAAACTAATATTTTGGGTGCACAGAATGTTATTAACGTGGCTATTGATCAAGGGGTAAAAAAGGTTATTGCTTTGAGCACAGACAAGGCAGCGAATCCAATCAATCTTTACGGTGCAACAAAGCTATCCTCTGATAAGTTATTTATAGCAGGCAATGCCTATGTGGGACGTGATGATACTGTGTTCAGTGTTACCCGCTATGGCAATGTGATCGGAAGCAGGGGGAGTGTTATACCTTTTTTCCTTAAAAAGAAAGAAACAGGCCTTCTCCCTATTACCAATCCCGCCATGACGCGTTTTTGGATAACCCTTGAACAGGGTGTGAATTTTGTGTTGAAATGCCTTGAAATCATGATTGGAGGAGAGCTTTTTGTCCCCAAGATCCCCAGCATGAATATTATGGATCTAGTGAAAGCAATTTGCCCGAAATGCGAAACAGAGACTATCGGCATCCGAGCTGGAGAAAAACTTCACGAGGTTATGGTTCCGAAAGATGAGGCACATATGACTCTGGAGTATAAAGATTATTATCTTATTCAGCCAAATTTTAGATTTTTTAAGCGTCGGTTTAATGGGGACAGCGGTAAACCTGTTCCTGAAGCTTTTGAGTACAACTCCGGTACAAATCCATGGAGATTAAGTATTGAAGAAATGAGGGAGATGATAAAGAATCTTTAGTTTTATGAGTTATATTAGTTTTATTAGTTGGCTTGGTTAGAAAATGAGCACGATAAAACGTTTTGAAGACTTAGAATGCTGGCAGGAAGCCAGAAAGTTTGTTCAGATAATCTATAGATTGACGAAAAATAACGCTTTTAGTCAAGATTTTCGACTGGTTGGTCAGATTACAGATAGTGCTGTTTCCTCAATGGCCAATATCTCGGAAGGTTTCCACAGGAACAGCAATAAAGATTTCATGAGGTTCCTCGATTATTCCAGAGCTTCCGTGGCCGAAACAGTCAGCCACAGTTACGTAGCCCTCGATCAGAAGTATATCAGTGAAGAAGACTTGGATACCGTGAAGCAGCAGGCTGATATCGTCTGGAAGAAGGTTAATAACTTTATAACTTATCTAAACAAATCAGTTCAAGCGAAACCAAATCAGACCAATGCAACGAATAAAACTAATGCAAGCAATTAAACAGAGGTTATGCTATGGAACTAGAATATATAGGTGAACTTCTTTCAGATGGGCATCTGTCTGTTGAGCCATCAGTTCTAAAAAAAGTTCAGGTGGGAGAGAAGCTAAGAGTGAGAATTCAGACCATTAAGAAGAAAACACAAGGCTTATCGGGTAAGTTTGACCCTGCCACTGAGCGCATCTTAGCAAGGATGCGCAAGGCAAAGAACCTTGGTGTATCCGAGAATCCCGAAGCGCTCCGGCATTCGGTTCTGTTTGAAGAAAGAATCGAGGGAAAATCGTGATTGGTGGGATCGATACGAATATTCTAATATACGCCCATGATAATTCTTCGCCGTTTCAGAAACAAGCGTTGCATCTCCTGGAAAGGATATTTGAAGGAGGTATTGTTGCTGTGGCCGAGTTGTCTTTGCGGGAATTTTATGCCGTAGTTACTGACGGGCGTAAGTTGAATAATCCATTCTCCATAGATGAAGCAAAAGATATAGTTTCAGATATTTACGCATCTTCAAAATTTTCTGTTGGCTCAACAAATCGGGAAACCTGGCTTAATAGCTATGAACTTGCCGGCAAATATAATGTTGCCCGTTACCTGATGGACGATTTGCTTATCGCTCTGTCTTTAGCGGATAGCGGGGCGGAATTAATCTATACGGCAAACATAAAAGATTTCGAAAAATTTGACTTCATACAAGCCATCAATCCTTTCTCTTCAGACGATGTGCGCCAAGCCCCAAGCGCTAAGCGGTTTATCCCTTACGGTCGACAGTCCATTGATGAAAAAGATATAGCCGCTGTCTGTTCAGTTCTCCGTTCCGACTTGCTCACTACCGGGCCAAAGGTGGAGGAATTTGAACAGGCATTCGCTCAGTATGTCGGTGCAAAGTATGCGGTTGCAGTGAGTAGTGGGACTGCTGCTCTTCATACTGCAATGTACGCTATTGGAATCGGGCTAGGTGATGAAGTTATTGTTCCGCCGATTACCTTTGCGGCAACAGCAAATTGTGTTGTTTATCAGGGCGGTACACCGGTCTTTTCAGATGTGGAACCAGATACGTTGTTACTTGACCCTAAGCAGGTTGAGTCGAAAATTACACCAAAAACGAAAGCAATTATAGCGGTAGATTACGCGGGGCAACCATGTGATTATGATGCGCTTCGGAAGATTGCCGACCAACATAACCTTTTCCTGGTGGCAGATGCCTGCCACGCATTAGGTGGTAGCTATAAAGGAAGCCCGGTTGGTTCTCTGGCAGATCTGAACGTGTTCAGCTTCCATCCAGTCAAGCACATTACAACTGGCGAAGGTGGGATGATTACTACAGATGACCTGGAACTCGCTCAACGCATGCGCATTTTCCGCAATCATGGAATCACCAGCGATCATCGCCAGCGCGAACACCAAGGATCCTGGCTTTATGAGATGGTTAATTTAGGCTACAACTATCGCCTCACAGATATCCAGTGTGCATTGGGGCTGAGCCAGTTACGCAAGCTGCCAAGCTGGATTGCACGGCGGCAAGAGATTGCCCGGCGCTACAATGAGAGATTTGCTGGGGTGGCAGGGGTAGCGCCGCTGGCTGTGCGCGAGCATGTGTCGCACGCTTATCACCTGTATGTGATCCGTCTCGATACAACGTATCTCCAAAAGACACGATCCGAGGTGTTTTCGTCTCTCCATTCTAAGGGGATAGGCGTCAATGTCCACTATATTCCCGTACATCTCCATGCCTTCTACCGGTGTCATTTTGGTACGAAACCAGGCCTTTGCCCTGAAGCTGAGTCGGTCTACGAGCAGCTAATTACATTACCTCTATTTCCAATGATGACCGATCAAAACGTTGAAGAGGTTATTACGGCTATGGCCAAACTCATTAAGGAATACGCTGAATAAGGCTGATGCTCAGGGGACATGCAACGTTCTTAATTAACCTTATGGAGGAACAATAATGATGGCTGAGGTCACTGAACAAATGGTTAAATGGGGGGGGATTTCGGTAAACAATATACAGACAGAAATACCCTTTCTTTGGAGGAAATGGAAGCTTTATACCAGAGAAATTATGGGATGTCTAGAACTGAGCTGAACGAACTATTTTTGGCAGATTTAGACCGGTCGATCAAAATTCTGGAAGTAGGGTCGAATATTGGTAACCAGTTGCTATGCCTTCAAAGGATGGGTTTTAGCGATATTTGGGGTATTGAATTGCAGAGCTATGCAGTCGAAATTTCCAAGGCAAGAACCAAGGATATTAATATTATTAAAGCATCGGCATTTGATATCCCATATAAAGATTTCTACTTTGATATGGTATTTACGTCCGGCCTGCTTATCCACATAGCGCCTTCTGATATAGGGATACTCATGGAAGAAATTTACAGATGTACAAGTGAATATATTTGGGGAGCTGAATACTATGCAGATCAATATACTGAAATAGACTATAGAGAAGAAAGTAATTTGTTATGGAAGGCAGACTTCGCGACACTGTATCTTAATAGATTTAAAGACTTGGCGTTAATTAAGGAAAAAAGAATAAAATATCTTGATAATGCCAATGTTAATTCAATGTTTCTGATCAGAAAAAGAAGCGCTAAAAATGATGAATAAGAAAGTTATTGCTATTATTCCAGCCCGTATGGGCAGTAAAAGAATCCCAAAGAAAAATATAAAGCTTTTTCATGGCAAGCCGATCATTGCTTATTCTATACAAGCAGCGCTTGAAACAAAATTATTCGATAGAGTTATAGTTTCAACTGATTCACACGAAGTTGAAGATATAGCAAGGTCCTATGGG
>CAZRXY010000031.1:0-4637 GCA_964604155.1 uncultured Candidatus Cloacimonadota bacterium
TCAAAAGTAGTGCCTAAATTGAAAACCCAATCAATATACAAGAATAACTTAGCTATGATTTGCCGAAAGATGTGATAATCAAATCACTTGAGCAGCATCATTTTCCTGACCTGGACCCATCTTTCTGTTTTTAGTTGATAGAGATAAATTCCTGAAGCTACCGGATTATTATGATCATCATATCCATCCCAGGTTAGTGAGTTCAAGTTTTGTGTCTTGTTTCCAAAGGCTTCATAAGCAGGTGAATTAAGAGGAAAAGAACGGATTATCTGGCCTTTGAGGTTGAAGATGGTCAATTCCGCCTGCTTGCAGTCCGCTGGTAGCTGGAATGTGATGGTGGTAATTGGGTTGAAAGGGTTCGGGTAGTTTCCTGATAAAGAGAATGTAAGTGGAATTTCGTGATTTTCTGTAGTCGTAGGAGTAACAGCGATAAATCCTTCTTTGAGTTCACAATCAAACTGGCTGTTCAGGTCGCTAATAGTGAGTGAAACAGAATATATACCGGCTTCCGTAAAAATCCACTCGGGATTCTGTTCAAAGCTGTCAATAGTCCCATCATTTTGGAAATCCCATTCCCAGGTGGTGGGAGAGCCTAAGGACAAGTCGTTGAATTGTACTGTCAACGGAGCCTCGCCGAAGGCAACATCAGATGTGAAATCAGCCAGTAGAGTCCAGAAGTATGGCCAGTGGGTTGCTATCCACTGTGGGTCGTTCTGATCGGCTCCGGGTTGTGAGCCCAATTGCAGGTTGTGTCCGTTGCCTGAAAAATCTGTGATTGTTTGTCCGCTGCCTTCATTCAGCCGCCAGTAGGCAATAAGACCGGCTTCCGAGCCAGAAAGGAAATTGTTCATATTCTCCTGGAGATCTGTCTGGGAAAGGGCAATGTTCCACATTCTAAGATCTGCAATGAAGCCGGAATAGAAACGGTCCATCTGCACGACTCTACCCCCCAGGTTGATAATAGTGGGATTTACTCCTTCATTTACAATGCCTTCCACCTGCAAAATACCATTAATGTAAAGCCTGCCTAATCCAGAATCCCTGACGATTGCTACATGGTTCCATTCATTCAACAAAAGAATGGAGGTGGGGGTTACAATATAAGCCCAATTAGGGCTCTCGCCGTATAGCAGCCGCCCATCCTCCTCTATCCGGAACTGGACGGTGTTATTGTTTTCGGGATTAATGCCATAAATTACTTCCTGCAAACTGCCAAACTGGGCAGGTTTAATCCAGGCTTCGATTGTTATATCACCGGTAGGATAAAAGAAATTTTCGACAATTGCAAAATCATTCTGACCGTCGAAAAGTAGTGCTGGAATCGTCGGGTAGTTTTCCGTAACCGTAATGTAACCAGATTTGGTTTGAGTGTTTGTCTCCGAGCCGTCGCTGACGGTGAGTGATACGTTATAAATACCTGCCTGGGTATAGGTAAAGGTTGGATTCTGTTCATTACTGTCGATGATCCCGTCATTCTGGAAATCCCATTGCCACAAGGTGGGTGAACCCAGGGAACGATCAATGAAATTTACCGTAAGCGGTGCTTCTCCGGAATTTATATCAATAGCAAAATCAGCTGAAAGTCCGTCATAGTAATTGCGGACTACGTTACTGATCCTGAGTTCATCGATATAGCCATTAAAACAACTATTGGAGTAGAGACTGGTGCCAATATAGAGAGGACTTGTGTTTAGCAAAGGTTGAGCATGTACTTCTTCGTAATAAGAAGCCCATTCATAATGGACTAGTTCCCTGCTGGAATTATGAACGAGCAGCTTGACCGATTTATCAGAGGTATCTCTGATATAAGCCAGATGATACCAGTTGCCCAGCTCTGGGAAATATCTATCCGTCACCAGTTCAGGGGTTTTGTCAACATTCTCGGTGGAACTATAGGAACACAACAGAGCTCCGCTTTCGAAATCTGAGGATGGCAACAGATGGATAAGATAATTTGATCTGTAATAATCACTGGAAAGAGGTTTATTGAGAAGAGTGTATTTCTCGTTCCAGTTGTTGCCGATTGAAAGAGGTTTGAACCACATCTCAATAGTCCAGTCACCACTTAGGTCAAGATTATCATTATCCGGGATGCTGAGGTAAGAGCTGTTATTCTGGTTGCTGTTATTCAGATACAGGCATTGTCCCAGACCTAGAGCAGAATTATCGACAAAGGAAAGGTAGGAGCCGTGAGGAGTAGAGTCTTCTGTCTGTGAAGATTCGTTGGAATAATCACCATCAAAATGAAGCAGGACTACTGTGTGGTCATCGATGGTATAAGGATCAGAGAGTATTAATTCTGTATCATCGGAATTCGGTTGCAAACCGAGCAGGGCATGATTATACAGGTTGAAACCTCCATTGGACAGGTTGTTGCCGAATTCATACAAAGGATAATATCCATTGCTGCTGCCTCCCCATCCCCAGTTAATATGGTAGAAATCCTCCCCATAATAGCCATCGCAGATGAAATAATGACCATAATGAAGCCCGTATTCCCAGGGCGCTACACTGTCTTCCGCCTGACCCTCGATCATTATCGGAAATCCGTTGTTCAAATCCTGTCTGATCAAATTTCGCCACTCTGTTTCGCTGAAATTTCCATAGTAGTAAGAGCGACAGGAAGGATTATATCTAAAATATTTTACCGCAGCAGCGGTGTATTTACTTAGAGAGGCGCCGCTGCCGTATGAATCATCCACAGATACACCGCAATGAAGCATCAGAGTAGCTACATCACTATATACCGTTTCCGGATCATCAAAATCAAGTGAAACCGGCATATTTTGCCAATTGTAGGTTGTTGATCCGAAATCCGCCTCCACCAAACCTAAGTCATCATAATAGTAACTGTGATATCCGTTACCCTGATCAGGAAATTCCCAATATTTTAATATTTGTGAAAAAGCCGTGGGACCGCAACTGGTTTGATGATGCCCGTTATAATTGCCTGGCACCTCAGGATCAAGTGGACAATAGGCATTATAAGGCCAGTTCTGACTCCATAGCACGGGAATTAAGGGCTCCACTACCCTTTGATTCCTATATCTCCGAAAATCTCCTGAGAGAAGATCAGACCACTCACTAGCATAAAGGGATTGGGAAATAGGAGATGTTTTTATAATACTAGTATAATTCTTAAACAGCGAAAGTAAAGCGGAAGGCTCTGTATCAGGCAAATATGCCGTTTGAAAGGAAAAACCCAGGATTGGCTTTATGCTGTCATCTGCAGAAATCATGACCCAGCCAGAATTAAAACAGTAAATATAAAGTACTGCTTCCTCATCGATTTCTTTTATTACTACGTCCTGAAAGTCAGTACCATTATAGAACAAATCTGACCACCCCCGGGCGATCAAGTCCGACTGACTCTGAGTAACTGAAGTGGCGAATAGCCCTAACGAAAATAGAAAAAAAATAATAAAGAACACAATATAACTGTTTTTCAAAGCTACCTCCTAAATTCTTGTCTAATTTCAAGTAATTTGCATGATTCTTATCGCATTGTAATGATATGCGATTTCCTTAAATCTAAAAAATTTATCTTTTTAGATATTTCTAAGTCATTGATTTTATTGAGTATTATTTTGAAAAAACATTCTGAATCACAACTGTATTTATGAATTTTTAAAAATAAAGATAATAATTCCTGTCGATAAAAACTAATAGCCTTTGGCTTTATTATTACTCTGATACTGCAACTTGATCCAATTTGTCCGGCTGAAACAACATGAATCCTATTATTAGAGGCAATACAGTCTTCTTGGAAGGTTCTCAAAAATCCATCAAAACAATATCCATCCCAGCAAAACTTGTGGGTTCTATGATTTGTCCCAACTACGAACAAGGCTGTTGCTTTGATGATCTCAGACAAATTACCTCTCCTGTAAATTTCAGTAAGACATATGCTATGTTACGTGATGTCCTCGTCGAATACGCATTTCCAGCATTCTTACTAATTATCGATTTTCAGCGCTCTACTATTCGCAGGTACTCAATCTGTCAATAAGATTCTTCGGAAACTCTGGCATACCCCCGAAATTTTATGGTGCTGGAAGCCGCGACATCCCCTTCGTAGAGATTTGGCTACTATTTACCGAGTAAAAGAATTTTTTAACCACAGAGGTCACAGAGGACACTGAGGGAATTGAATGAAAATGTAAAACTCTGGCATACCCCCGAAATTTTTTTGTTAGTTGGCAATATTGAACCTATGAAGTTATTGGTCGCCACCATTGCGAAGGTCTATCGACCATTCGCAAGTCAACTTAGATTGAAGAAGGATACTCATCTAAAACCTTGCGAATGGTCGCCAGACCTTCGCAATGGTTGACTTTGACAACAATCTTTATCTCACGTAATATGAATGATTTAACAATACCAATAATTATAAAACCAGGGGGATGCCATATTAGGGATTGAGGATTAGGGAATGAGAGAATGAAGAGGAGAAGTCTGAAAATCGAAGGTTTGAAGGTTTGAAGGTTTGAAGGTTTGAAGGTTTGAGGAGGAGAAGAGGAGAAGAGATGAGATGAGATGAGAGAACGAGAGAAAGAGAGAACGAGAGAAAGAGAGAACGAAGAGATGAAGGGACAAATTTAATCTCGACGGTACAACTGCGCGTAAACTCCAGATGA
>CAZRXY010000032.1:0-7186 GCA_964604155.1 uncultured Candidatus Cloacimonadota bacterium
TCCTCTTCTCCTCTTCACCCCATCTCCTCTTCACCCCATCTCCTCTTCACCCCTTCTCCTCTTCTCCTCTTCACCCCATCTCCTCTTCACCCCTTCTCCTCTTCTCCTCTTCACCTCTTCTCCCCTTCGTCCCTTCTGAGCGGGGTATCAGCCATGGTTGTTATAGTAATATTCTTTTCAGGATAATAATAAATATACCTGGGGTGGCTTATGTAATAATGTCATTATCAATGCGTGATCAGCCTGGTAAATAAGAAAAACGGGGGGTATGCCAGGACTTGGATGAATGGGGAGGGGATTCGGCAGTTTAGCAGTGTATTATTTAATAATCTTCAGCCTTGAGGGTTTCCAGTTTTTGACGAGCCTGGGGGACGTATTTCAGGAATTCATCCAGAACTTCGCAGGAATACAGGATACAGTCAGCACAGGTGGCGACTTTTTTTCTGAGGGAACAGAGTCTGATATTGCATTCGTCACAGTGCTTATTTTTTATACCTTCCTGCAGGCAGCCGGTGCAATTGATATCTTCCGGCAGGATATCTGAGGAATACAACCTGCTCCATTCGACAGCAGTTTTTTTTCGTAAATCGTCATCATCATTAAGATAAGCGATATACGCCGGGCATTCTGAGCAAATTAAACCACAAGGACCTAATACTTCATTCATTGATTACCTCCAAAACCTGGAGGATAATTTACTATAGTCCTGAATATCCCGTCAAGTAAATGATGCAATATTTTTACTGCTCCGAGCAATGCTCTTTATTCACTATTACTAATCCTTTTAAATAACTTCAAATTATGATGGAATTTATATAGGACAATCAGCTTAGGTGCGAAGATGCGAAGGTGCGAAGATGCGAAGATGCGAAGGTGCGAAGGTGCGAAGGTGCGAAGATGCGAAGAGGGGAAGAGTATCTAATCCGTATTCATTCAGCAATCAAAATTCATAATTTAAAAATTATCCCATCGATCTGCGGGGTGATAAATGAGCCATATAAAAATTAATTTCGGGGGTATGCCAGGAGCGGGGAAAAAAAATATTGACAGCGTTAGGCTTGGCTAACAATTTTGTCCTCAGCATAAAAATAAGGAGGATTTATGGTCTCTGAAAATACTCTCAGCGCTAGTCTGGAAGACTATCTGGAAGCAATCTACCACATAGTAAACGAGAAGCAGGTTGCGAGAGTGAAAGACATCACCAGGCGGTTAAAAGTGAAGGCATCTTCAGTGACTGGTGCACTCCGTTCATTATCAGAGCGAGATTTGGTAAATTATATGCCTTATGAGATTATCACTTTGACACCTGCCGGGAGGGAGTATGCAATGGAGGTGGTACGTCGTCACGAGGCATTGAGGGCTTTTTTTATAAAAGTGTTATCAATAGAATTTCGGGAAGCCGATGCTGCTGCCTGTGAGATGGAGCATTGCATAACGAAGCATATACTGGAGCGTTTCATTTCGTTTGTAGATTTTGTAGAGAATTGTCCACGTGCGGGGAATAAATGGATTCGAGGTTTTGGTTATTACTGTGATCATGACACCACAATGGATAACTGTGAGCGTTGCATGACGGACAACCTTAAGGAATTATTGATAAAACAAAAAGATAAAACAGGAGAAGAAGAAATGATATTAACTATTAAAGATCTGGTCAAAGGCGATCGAGCGCGGATAGTGGAGATAAGGTCGCAATCACAATCGATAAAGCGATTGATGGAAATGGGTATGACTGTGGGAACGACGTTAGAAGTGGAGCGAGTGGCACCTTTGGGTGATCCGATAGATATCAAGCTTAAGGGTTATCACCTGAGCGTTCGAAAGAATGAGGCAGAGGGTATCTATGTTAGAAAGCAGGCATAGGAGCAATATTTCTCGCCAGTCTCAGGGGCATTTTCCTTTGAATTTTTGTCGTTGTGGCGAAGAGGTGGAAATAGTAGCAGTTTTAGGAGGAAAAAGGGTGCAAGCCCGCATTCATGAACTTGGATTGCTTCCGGGAACGATTATCAAGGTATTGAGGGCGGATCGTTGTGTTCCTTTTCTGATTCATTATAGAGGATGTAATCTGGCATTGGGTAATGGTATAGCCCATCATTTGCTGGTGCGTCAAAAAAATTTAGGTTAAAAGTTAGGCGAGGCTAATTGTGTTGCCTTAGCCCAAATTAATGGAGGATCAATGAACAGGAGAATAAGAATCGTACTTGCCGGTAATCCTAATGCCGGAAAAACCACAATTTTCAATAATCTCACAGGGTCTCGTCAGCATGTAGGAAATTATCCTGGTGTGACGGTAGAATATAAGGAAGGCAGGGTCAAATATAAAGACTATGAGATACAAGTAACAGATTTGCCGGGGACATATAGTTTGACGGCATATTCACAGGAGGAGGTGATAGCGAGGAATAGTATAATAGATGGGAAGCCTGATGCAGTGGTAAACATTATAGACAGTTCCAATCTTGAGCGTAATCTTTATCTTACTTTGCAGCTAATGGAAATGGACGTGCCTTTGGTGTTGGTATTTAATATGAGTGATTTGGCAGAAGCGAGGGGGATTGAGATAGATATAGCGAAGTTGTCGTTACTTTTAAATCTGCCGATAATACCTACGACAGGTCATAAGGGCACAAATATGGACAAGTTATTAGATGCGGTAGCGAAAGTGGTGGAAAGTGGAAAACGTACATCGGCATCAAGCTTGAGATATGAAAAACCTTTAGAGGAGGAGCTATCGAAGCTGGAAAAGATCATCAGGGGAGAATACGCAAATTTGCCATTATCGGGGCGTTGGCTGGCGATAAAATTGCTTGAGGGTGATGAAGATATTCGTAATAATTATACGAGTGTGAGACTTCAGGACGAGGTGAGGATAAGCCGGGAAAGAATCTATATTGCCTTGGTATCACCGCCGGAATCAGTGATAGCCACAAACAGGTATAATTTTATATCAGAGACGACTCGCAAAGCCGTGCGTTCGAGCGTGGGATCTGCCAGGACAATTTCGGACAGGATAGATTCGGTGGTAACACATCGCTGGCTGGGGATTCCGCTATTTTTAGGGATGATGTATATGGTATTTTTATTCACCTTCAGTGTGGGAGATCCGTTTATGGGGTGGATAGAATCTGGATTTGGCTGGTTGTCAGACCAGATAAGCAATTGGTGGGTGGCAGGGAGTGAGAGTGCGATTAGATCATTACTTATAGACGGGATAATAGGTGGAGTAGGTGGAGTGCTGGTATTTTTACCAAATATCCTTCTGTTATTTCTGGCAATCTCGATTCTTGAAGACAGTGGATATATGGCACGTGCCGCTTTTATAATGGACAGGCTTATGCAAAAGATAGGTTTGCCGGGGAAGAGCTTTATACCGATGCTGATAGGATTTGGCTGTTCGGTGCCGGCGATCATGGCTACCAGGACCCTTGAGAACAAGCGAGACCGTTTGGTAACAATGCTTGTGATACCCTTGATGAGTTGTGGGGCAAGGTTGCCAATTTACACTCTGATCATCCCTGCTTTTTTCCCTCAGGTATGGCAGGCTCCGCTTTTATGGATAATCTATCTAAGCGGGATAATACTGGCGATAATATCAGCATTTATACTAAGGAAGACAATATTAAAGGGGGAATCTGAGCCTTTTATCATGGAATTACCGACATATAAGCTACCTACATTGAAGGGTCTTTTTACTCATGCATGGGAGCGAGGCTGGCTTTATTTAAAGAAAGCAGGAACGATTATTCTGGGTATATCCATATTGCTTTGGGCTCTCACGAGTTATCCCCAAAAGCATGTTTTTGAGAAAGACTATGAATCAGAGATAGCGGCATTGGAATCAGAATATTTGCAAGATTCTTTCATATTACAGGAAAAGATATCAGAATTGAAAAACGAAAAATCGGCAGAGGAGCTATCATACACAATTGCCGGCAGGATAGGGCAGGCAATAGAGCCGGTGATAGGGACAATGGGTTTTGATTGGAAAATTGGCACGGCACTGATTGGAGCATTTGCAGCAAAAGAAGTTTTTGTGGCACAACTGGGGATAGTGTACAGCGTAGGCGAGGTTGATGAGGAATCACAGGGTCTTCGGGATAAGCTAAGGGACAACTACACTCCTTTGGTGGGATTAGCGATGCTGTTTTTTTCATTGATTAGCGCACCTTGCATGGCAACGATAGCCATAACGAGGCGGGAAAGTAATTCATGGAAGTGGGCACTTTTTCAGCTTGCGGGTCTCACATTATTAGCCTGGGTTGTTACATCGCTCATCTATCAGATTGGATCATTATTTGGTTACTAAGGAGGAAAGATGTTAGAGACAATTATAGTCACACTTATAGTACTGATAACGCTATACTTTGTAATCAGGCATTTTATGGGGAGGCGGAAAGAGGGCTTTGGTGCTTGCAGGTTCTGTTCCAATTCCGATTCATGCACGAGATATTTAGCAGAAAATGGAAAAAAGAAAATAAAGGAGTTATGATGAAAAAAAACATTATAGTAATTGTATTGCTGAGCATTTCGCTTATGGTTGCGGCACTTGAGATGCCTAATATCCATTCTTCACTAATGCTTGATGCATATTTTTATCACGGTGATAATGCCAATGAAGGTGTTTACGACAATACGAGTCGATTTCAGGTTCGTAAGGCTGCGTTGTCATTCAGCGGCTTACTGGATGAGAGGATTAATTATGGATTAGAGTTGGGAGTAGCGACCTGTGTAGGTGCAGGGGACACATTCCGATTGTTGGAAGCGGAGCTGATGTATGCCTTAACTGATGATATGAGCCTGGGGTTGAAGCAGGGTCATATTATGCGGGGTTTTTGTTATAATACAGAATGTACACAGCGGCTTTCTCTGGAAAAGCCCTGGTTCCAGAAGACTTTTGCACCTTGTCATCCCTTGGGGATGGTAGTAGAAGGTTTTATCGATATTGCAGCCGAGTCAGGATTGCAGTATGAGCTTGGGCTTTTAAATGGCGTTAACGGCACATTTGATCAGGAGCATGACTTCAATCTGGGATTAATGCTCGATACACCGCTATCCGGATTGGCATTATCGGCTTCGGTAACCCACACAGCCGGTCAGTATTATGATGCAGGCTACCAGCCGTATTTTGCAGATGGGCACAGGTGGGGGGTTGGTCTGGAATACCGCACGGAAGCGGTTTGGATGACTTCGGAATACTATGCTGGCAAGGGTTTTAGCACAGAAGAGCAGGAAATGAATGCCTGGTATGCACAGGCAGGCTATGCTTTTCCAGTAAACAGCAACTGGCTGTCAAAAATAGTTCCCTGGGTCAAGTATGAGGTCTGGGATAAGGATTCAGCCTTAGAGGTTGAGAGTGATTATGTCTATCTTGATACAGGTTTTAATTTTCATTTATCAAGGGGAACCATGCTCAGGTTAGTGTACACGTCCCTGATAGATATTCCTGGAATCGCTGAGAAGTCCCCGGACAGCTTTACCATCAGGCTGCAAACCGAATTTTAAAAAAAAAGGAGGATGGCGATGAAGAAATCAATAATCATGTTTTCACTTATTATGCTTTTTGGGGTACTGGCAGCAGATATAGTGGCTCTTTATCCTGAAGACGATATGTACACTGATCCGGATAATCTTGGCACGACACCGGTAGTAACGGAATTATGGACAGCAAATTATACACCATCAGGACATTTTGAACGGATAATGATGAAATTTGATCTGGAACAGTATTCAGGTTTTGTGCTTGTTTCTGCTGAGCTTCATTTAACGCGGTTTTACAGTTGCCCTAGTTCGGGAACAACTGCTGCTGGTTTCTATGAAATAACAGAACCCTGGACAGAAGAAAGTTGGAATTATATGCAGCATATATCATATAATCCTGAAACGGCTTTCCAGTGTGTTTTTTCTGGTCCTGGTGGTAGTTCGGTCAATCACTTCATGATAGATATAACTGATTTTATCAATAACTGGTTTATCAATGGTGGAGAAGATAACGGATTTGTGATAATAGCTCAGGATGGTCAGAAGTTCTCCAAATTTTATTCAAAAGAATTTTCCAATGCAGATTACCGTCCGCGTTTAGTTCTGGAATTGGAGGACACAGATACTAATGAGTCACAGATAAATCCGAGCCTGCTGGTTACGGGGAATTACCCCAATCCCTTTAATCCTGAGACAACTATTTTTTATGAACTTCTTACGGCAGGCATGGTGGATATAAACATCTATAATGTTAGGGGGCGACTAGTTACCAGTTTACTTTCGGACTGGCATGATCCGGGTTCACATAAAACTGTCTGGGCTGGCTGTGATGATAATGATAAACCTGTATCCAGTGGGGTTTATCTTTATCAGATAAAGGCAGGAACAAGCTCCTCCTGTGTTCGGATGCTCTTGTTGAAATGAGACACATTGCCATTTTTCTTGCCTTTATTGTCCTGTCTGGACTTTTTCATAAAGTTCAGGCAGGGCAACAGCCCTTTGATCAAAATAAATTTTATGTGCTTGCAGAAAAATCTATAGAGACGGACTCTTTGGAAATTATCTGGATTCAAGGCAAGCCACTGGCAAGTTATAAAGACACAGCCGGCCGGCAGCGATTCTTTTTTACCAGTTCCTATTTCTGCCAGATTAAGGGTTATAATGGAATAACTGATATGGGGGTGATAATCGACAGCGAAGCATTAGTACAGAAGGTAAATCTGATCAGCAGCCAGGACACTCGCAGTTATGTGCGATTGATTCAGCGTCAACGCTACTTTGACCAATATGTAGGATATTCAGCAAACAAAGAAATTAAAACCATTACAGGGGCGACGGTGACAAGCCAGGCAATAAAAGAAACGATAGACTGCAGTCTGGAAAGAGTCAAAAAAATCTTTTTTCTTGATAAATTGAGCTCAAAGACAGAAAATCGCTGATAAATCCAGGTGATTAGGTGGTTACAGGAGTACTACTGCAGAGTTCGGAAGACCATCGGCATAATACTTACGAATGGTCTTTAGACCTTCGCAATGGTGACGACCAAATAGATTTCATCTCGTGAGAATTCTTCATTCGGCAGGCATGAACCAGAGAGACAGCACATATACCAGCTAAGATACAAAGTCACTTAACTCTATATTTATCAATGAATAGCCCCGAGCTTCAGCTCGGGGATCATCGACTCATCCCACCCTCCCCCTGCCCC
>CAZRXY010000033.1:0-36736 GCA_964604155.1 uncultured Candidatus Cloacimonadota bacterium
AGAAGGAAGTAGGGAGTAGGGAGAAGAAAATGAATAGCCCCGTGCTTTTAGCTCGGGGTTCGCAATGCCCCCCCCCCCTAATCGGGATTTATCCCAAAATTTGTATGGAAGTAAGACCGGTAGTTGAAAATCGTGGTATCGGGACTGACACTGGTTTCAACTACCGAACTGAAAACGCTGGGACAATTCATTTCATCACTTCATAATGTTTGACTTATGCAAACCGGGTCATCCTCGGTTATTCCCGTAAACCGAAATCAATCCTCTCAAAAAAAAGCTGGACTAAAATGGCGGGGTATGAACCATTGATGCAGAAATAGATCTAAAGGAATGCAGTATTATGTTCAGAATAAGAAAGAATTTAAGGATACATCTGGTTTTGGGTCTGCTTATCCTGGGATATGGCATCATATCTGGCTGGGAACTGGGTGAACCTGAGATAGATTTTGCCCCTCGCTCTTATGCCGCTCCTAAGATAAATGATTATATCTATATCGATGGTAAAATCACTGACGTGGAATGGCTGGAAGCTGCCTGGACTGATTATTTTGTTGATATCAAGGGTGAGCATATGCCGGAACCCAGATTCAAAACCCGCGTGAAGATGATGTGGAATGATTATTACTTCTATATTGCTGCAAAACTCACAGAAACCGATATATGGGGAACCCTGCAAAAACGCGATTCCGTGATCTTTTATGATAACGATTTTGAAGTATTTATTGATCCCGATGGTGATACACACAATTATTATGAATTAGAGATAAATGCCCTGGGTACAGTCTGGGATTTGCTGCTGCTCAAGCCCTATCGCGATGGAGGACAGGTGGCAATCGATAGCTGGGACATTCAGGGATTGCAAAGCGCTGTCTATGTGGATGGCACTCTGAATGATCCGCTCAGCCGTGACAAAGCCTGGTATGTAGAACTTGGCATTCCCTGGAATGTCCTGGAAGAATGTGCCGTGTCCGCACCACCAAAAGAGGGAGATTACTGGCGGGTAAATTTCTCTCGTGTGCAATGGCAGCACGAGGTGATCAATGGCGAATACAAAAAAATTGAAGGCAGCAAAGAGGAAAACTGGGTATGGAGCCCACAGGGACTGATCAATATGCATTATCCCGAAATGTGGGGTTACGTGTATTTTTTTGAAAAGCTGCCTGCCAGTGACGGCAAGGTCACAGGCTATATATTAGAGGAGCAGGGCAAATGGATTCTTAGGCAATTATACTATAAAATGTATAATTTCTATAATAAATTCGGCTATTATACTTCAGACCTTGATGCTCTCGGTTTTATTGATATCGATGGCGGAGTCTTCAATTTGCCACCCAAAATCGAAACAACAACCTCTATGTATGAAGCCACTATTTCTGCACCCACTTCTCAAAAGATTATTCATATCGATCAATCCGGCAGAACTTTCACAAGCGAAAAAAAATAAATATCGGAGGTCAAATGCCAAAAAAGCAGAACAACTCCCCACAAAGAGAAATCTACCTGAAAATCCACCGCAAACCATCACAATATGACAATTCATACACAAATGAAATTATTCTCATGTACCAGGTATTTAAGGAAATTGTTGAACAATTTACCAAACAGGAAACTGACACAGCAAATCATTTCAATAATATTGATGCCTTTATTGGAGCCTATATTCTGGGTGATTTTAAAATAAATTATCATGAAGAATCAAATGAAATGGAATGCACCTATAAGATGAGAGACCCCAAATTAATCGATGAGAATATCAATCTGTTTTTTAATCATCTCATCACCATCCCAATTAACGAAGATGTTTTTGCAAGCGAGATAAACAAAATTGATGGTTTCCTGAAAAATGATCCCGGATATTATTTTGCTGAAAACGTCGCAGCAGCATACAATAAAGCTGCCTTTAAGATCATCACTAATTTCATGGCTATGGACTATATCAATCTGTTTCTTAATGAAGAATTCCATGAATGCGCCATTTATCACGAATCAAATAATGATTTCATCTTTGACTCAGAATTTTTTTCTTTCTTAATCACTCAGATTTCAATATTCACCAGCTTCGTAAACTGTGATTGCAAAGTATTAAAATCTATCATTTATCTGTTCTCAGATGACGAACTAAATAAAACCGCCCTCTATAAAATGTTTTTGTCGATCTATTATTACATTTATTCATATCTGGAAAAGACAGACCCAAAAATTACCCAAAAAGTTCTACATAGCAAAGAAATCCCTCTACTTCATAAATTCTTGATCACTTTATCTCGCGGATTCTTTATTACGCCTAGAGAAGATCAGGAAAAAAAGATAAATTTTATGAAACTGGCAGAAAAATACACCGAAAATGATATCTTAAGAGAAATTATTCTTCTTGACCAATATCTCGACTCGTTACAGTGGGACCATGCTCTAAGAATTGTGAAAAATATCGAAAAAATGAACGATGGCATCCTGGCAATCCAATTTGTGAAAGCAATCATATATTACGAAACAAAACTTTCGGAAGCAGCACTATCATTACTTGATATGATAGAAAGTAAGCTGGATGCCGAATATCCCGAAATCCTTTTACTAAGAGCAAAGTGTCTGGTTCATCAAAACAGAATTCCTGAAGGTCTTGCCCTTTTACAGAAAATTGTCTCCCGAGATCCGGAATTCTCTCCAGCTCTGGAATTTCTTGCTTATTATGAGAATGATAAAAATAATCTCCGCCAGGCTCTTAATTACCTTAATGCCGCCGAAAAAACAGGCAATATTTCCATTAAAGGCTTACTATTGATGTCTGAAGTTTTCGAAAAACTGAATTTATCTACAAAGGAAACAGAATATCTGATCAAGGCAGGTGAAAAAGAATCTGATGTCTGGATAGACCATGTGGATAAGGACTACCTGTTTTCTAACGTCAAAAATTATTGATCATTCTGATAATGCTGTCTGCCGGCTGATTTTGTCCTGCTCGCGGACTATAGTTATTGATCATCACGGTGAAAATAAGTATTTCTCCCCGCTGCGTGGTTATATAGCCTGAGGCACAATCTATTCTGCTCATACTGCCGGTTTTTGCCTTAAGCTGCATCGCCCTAAGACCCTCCCGCCTGGCAAGAGTGCCATCCCACCCAGGCCGAGAGAGGCATCCTATAAATTCCTCCTCGCTATTCATATAAAGCAATATTTTGTTTAGTGCTGCAGGACTTATCAGGTTATATCGTGACAGCCCCGAAGCATCTGCAATCCGGTATTCGGTAGCATTTATCCCAATATTATCCAAAAATACAGACAGCACCAGCATGGCATTACTAAATGCGCCAAAACCGGTCTCTTTCCAGGCAAGATGACGTAGAAGTGCCTCACCAGCCTGATTATTGCTGTATTGCAGAAATTGACCTATTATCTGGCTTAGTTGCGGAGAATAATGCCTGAATACAGAAGTGATCTCCTGCGGCTTCTCTTGCAATTCATCAATATCTCTTGCCTTTCCGCTTATCGTGATCCCTGACCTCTCAAGCGCAGACTTCAAGATCTCAGTATAAAACAGTGTGGGATTTTCTGCTGTGATTAATTTATAATAGCTTTTCTTATCCTTACCGTAATTACCATAAGCCCTGAATATATTTGTGCCGTTTACTCGCCGGGCATGTATGTGCTCATCAAGAGAATCGTCAAAGCTCACTTCGCTTTTATACGTAAAATATCTAAAAGGCAGATTGTCCATTATGCTGATATCCTCTTCAAAATCTATCGGTGGATTTATAAAAAATTCTGCCGTCGTATTATCCGCCATCAAAGGACCAAATTCTGCCGCATAGCTAAAACTCAGATCGTCCCAAGCCCAACCCGCACCCAGATGAACATCTTCAAATAGATCATCATTGCCAATGATATCTCCTCTTATCTCTCTGATCCCATGAGCCTTAAGAGAATCTGCCCAATTGCTGAATATCGCCTGCGGACTCTGCCAGTAGCGATTATTCAAGGTAGGATCACCCGTCCCTGTAATCACTAGATTGCCGAAAAGTATTCCGTTATTGGTAAATCCCTCATATCCGATATAAGTAGGCATCCTATAACCGGAACCCAGAAATTTCCAGGCAGCAGAAGCAATCACAAGTTTAAGAGTGGAAGCAGGAACCATCAGCTTATCTGCATTATAGCTCAATAACGTATCGCCAGACTCGTTCTGAACCAATATGCCATATGATGCTTCTGGCAAAAATAGACTGTCCAGGCTGCTGTCCCGCTGCTCCATCTCGGGGAATATATACGGCAACCTGTGCCGGGCACATGAACCTGCGATAATCATAACCACTACAAAAAACATCCAATTTCTGATATATTTCATTCTCGCAAAAACCCTAAACAGAAGTGAAAAGTCAAGTGAAATATCTGTACCTGGCATACCCACAAAATTTATTTGCTAGTTTGGAATATTGAACTTATGAAGTTATTGGTCGCCAGACCTTTGCAATGGTTGACCTTGACAACAACCTTTATCTCACATAATATGAATGATTTAACAATACCAAAAATTATAAAACCAGGGGGATGCCAGAAACAAAGAAGGTTGATTTAGAGTGCTGATGATCTGCTGATTTGCCATTGGAAAATTTTCAGTGAAATTTTGCCGTTTTCATGGAAAACCACTCCTTCTGCTTCCAGGAGTGCGCGGTGATATGCTGTCCACTGGTTATCGCCGTAATCACTGATTCTGCCCTGGGCATTGATAACGCGGTGCCAGGGGATATCCTGATACCGTGGGGTATTATGGAGAGCATAGCCCACCAGCCTTGCCTGACGGGGCAGACCGGCAAGCTCAGCTATCTGTCCATAGGTCGCCACTTTCCCGCAAGGAATTTGTTTTACAACCTGATATATTTTTTCGTAGGAATTCAAAAAAAAATACTCCTTAATACCCCCGCTTAAGATCAACTTTATTGGGCATATCGCCAGTATGATGAAATTTCAATAACATGTCACTAAGGTGCTTCACCCTGAGCAATTCAGTGTCATAATTGGCAAAAGAACCACCCCGATGCGGACTCAGCACAATATTATCAAGTTCGTGAAAGGGATAATTACCCGGAAAAGTATGAGTCCTGTCCTCCATTGATTGTGGGTAATTATACCACACATCCAAGGCAGCGGCAGCTATCTTTTTTTTCTTTAAAATCCGGTAGAGAGCTTTTTCATTAATTAAGCCGGCTCGACCGATATTAACCAGTACGGCATTTGGGGGTAATAAGCACAATCGAGAATAATCGAGAATGTTTTCTGTATCCTTTGTCAGCGGGAGGGTAACCACCAGAAAATCGGCTTCAGTCAAGAGACTATCCAAATCCTGAGGGGAGTGAATTTCCACATTATCAATAATAGTGGTTTCCTTAATATTTAAACGAGTAGCAAAAACCCTTGCCTTCATACCCAGGCACATATCTGCTACGAGCCTGCCAACAGATCCTAAGCCCAGTATGAGGACATTTTTGCCTGCTATCAAAGGATTTGCCAGACCTTCATAACGGGGAGTCCAATCACCTTTACCAAGTTTGTTATGAGCCGGAATGATATTTTTGGCGGCAGCCAGCAGCAATGAAAAAGCCATTTCTGCAGTAGGCAAGGCGTTATGATGAAGATTATGCAGACTGATCTGCGGATATCCTGAGACTAATTTTGCAGTATAGAAAGATACACCGGCGTAGGGAATGATCAAATATTTAAGATGACCGGCAGCGGAAATAAATTTTTCCGGCGGTCTGCCCGAGATGAGGATATTATAGTTTGCCGGAACGGGTAATTCCGTACCCCAGGAGAAATCAAAAAAATCACCCAGTGCTCTAAAAAGAAATTCCTTCTGCCAAGGCTCGTATTCACCGTAGATAAATATCTGCATCACCAACTCCTTATCCTCCTAAGGGAAAAATAGATTATCAATCATTTCTGGCAAGATATATTATTTAGCAAAAGAATAAAATTTTTTCTCGATTTTATTCCTGAATTCGCAGAAATGGATAGAGTTGCTTTATCACACATGCTGTATTACGTAAGTTTTTATGGAAAGGAAATATCATATTCCTCTATCCTTAAAAACGTGGCAAAATGAAAAAATATCTTGACGTGTAGTTACCTGTTTTCTGACTTAATCCCCAGTGAAGAAGTAACGGGAGTCCTATGGACAAGAAAAGCAGGGGAAGCTTTTGCGGTGGGGAATTGGAGGTGTATTGCATGCTTAGGGCAGTGCATATACACCCCCTGTGACCAAAAAAGAGGCAAAAAAACGGTTATCATAACCATTAATTAATAAAAAAATCATCAAAAGGATGTAATTATGAAGAGAATTATTTTATTTGCAATAGTGTTGTTGATGGCATTCCATCTATCAGCAGAATGGATTGAAATTCAGGGAGACCAGGCTGAAGGTCTGTTTCTATGCGATCAGCAGAATAGAGGAGCAGCTACAATTGATTTTAATTTAGATGGATTTGAGCTGAAAAACGTAAATTATGCGGGCAAAGAATATGCCAGAATAGCCCATCCACAGGCAGGAGATTTATTAGAAACGGGTATGCCCGACCTGCCGGTTTTTACTAAGGCATTGATCATAGAAGATCAGGGCACACCGGTGCTAAACATAATCAGCTTTGATAAAACTGTTATCCGTGATGTAGTGATTTATCCCGAGGAAGAGATAGCTCACGATAATGATGGCAGTATTGATCGCTTTTCCATAAATGAAGAATTTTATCAGGGCAAAGGAGTATATCCTCAGGAGATAGCCTGGCTGGGTGAGCCGGCTATCATGCGTGACCTCAGAGTGGTCGCTCTCACATTCAGTCCGTTCCAATATAATGCCGAGGATAAAACCCTGACAATATTCAGTAATATTCAGGTGGAAGTTGAGGTTAGTGGCAGAGGTGGAATTAATGCCAAAAATTCCAGCCGCAAGCTCTCAAGGGCATTTGAAGCAATGTATAAAACTAATACTTTAAATTATGATCAATTTGCTCTACGCGAGGAATATCAGGTTCCATCCATGATATTTATCTGCAATAATGATAATACGGTGCTCAGTGCTCTGGAATATCTTACGGACTGGAAGATGCAAAAAGGTTATGACGTCGTGGTGGCGACTCTTACGGAAACCGGAACTACTAATAACGCTATCAAAAATTATATTCAAGATGCCTATGATAACTGGGAAAATCCACCAGAATACGTAACCTTTATCGGAGATGCCAGTGGCACTTTTAATATCCCCACCTGGTACACTTCGGGCAGCTATGGCGAAGGTGATCATCCTTATAGTACACTGGAAGGTAACGACGTGCTGGGTGACATAATGCTGGGCAGATTAACTTTTAGTACAGTGGGCACCTTGCAGGTGCAGATCAGTAAAATATTGAACTATGAGAAAAATCCTTATATTGGCAATACAGACTGGTATAGCAGAGCATTACTTACAGGAGATCACACAACATCATCGGGCTACTCTACTGTAACGGTAAATAAAGCTCTCAAGGAATTGGCGCTTGATTATCCGGGAAATTTCTGGGATGATGATAATTTTGTGGAAGTGTATTCCAGTCCATTCCCCAGCCAGATGAATAATGCCATAAACCTGGGTGTGAGCTATTTTAGCTTTCGTGGCTATCTGGGAATGTCCGGCTGGTCGCCAGGCTCTACCAGTAATGGCTATATGCTGCCATTTGCCGTAATACCCACCTGCGGCTCAAATAACTGGCAAAGCGGTACCGGCAAGGCTGAGCAGTTCGTTCAAATGGGCTCTCTCACACTTGCAAGTGGCGGTATCGGAGCTTTGGGAACTACTACATCAGGAACTCATACTCCCTTCAATAACGCCATAGCACTCGGTGTCTGGGGCGGAATATTCAGGGATAAAATCTATCATATGGGCGGTGCGGTTTTGCAGGGTAAATATTATCTCTGGCTCACCTTCCCGCAATTCCAGTATGCCGGCAGCTATGTGGAAACATTTTCCATCTGGAATACGCTAATGGGAGAAGCATCAACCGAATTGTGGACGACTGTTCCCCGGCAGATGTCTGCTGTATATGATGAAGTGATCCCGGAAGGTGCCAATTATTATCAGGTGGCAGTTCTGGATTCTACCGCTAATCTTGCTGAAGGCGCCTGGGTGACGCTCACTTCGGAAGATCTGGAATTTAAAGCAACGGCATTTTGCAATTCCAGTGGTATTGCCCTACTTGATCTCACAGGAGCAGAGAACGGAGAATATAACCTGGTGGTAACCAAACATAACCATATACCGATCATAGAAACTGTAGTCAGAGAGCAGGTGGATTATTACGTTGATTTCAGTGAAGTTACTTATGATGACGCTGCAGGAAATGGTAATGGAATAGCTAATCCGGGTGAGACAATCGATTTGATAATTACCATGGAAAATTGTGGTTCAGCAGGTCTAAATGATGTATCTGCTGCTATTTCCTGCAATAATGACAACGTGACCTTTATAAATACGGTAGTAGAATACGGCGATATTGCTTCAGGTGCAACCTCCACGCCCGCCGCAGGTTATCAATTTGAGCTTGATCCTGCCGCACAAGGGGGAATCGATATCAAAATGACGCTCAATATAACCGATTCTGACGGGAATAGCTGGACTACCTGGCTCATGATGCCAATTGAAGCGCCAAGCCTTTATGCAAGCAGCTATACTATCGCCGGAGACGGCGTGATAGAACCGGGTGAAACTACACAAATCTATTTTACTTTGACAAATAATGGAAACCTGATAGCCGAAAATGTGAGCGGCGAATTAAGATGCAATAATCGGAGAATAACAATATCCGACAGCTTAGGTGTTTTTGGTAACGTTCCTGCTGGAGGTACTGCCCATAATTCTTCCGACCGTTTTACAATAGCTGCAAGTACCGCGATCCTACCCGGAACACATATTCCATTTATCATTAATCTCACCAGTGTAGATGGCTATGACGGCAATGTGACCATTAATGTTCCCATTGGTGAACCTCAGATTACTGATCCTTATGGCCCCGATGAATATGGGTACTGGGCTTATGACGATGGTGATGTGGATTATGATAAATGCCCGGTATATGACTGGATAGAAATTGATCCTGCTCATGGTGGCTCGGGTACCTCGGTAACCTGGGCAGGCGGACCCGGTACAGGAAATGGCGAGGGAAGAGGTAACTTTGCAAATGTGGAACTCCCCAGTAATTTCAGTTTTGTGTTTTATGGTGAAGAATATGATATGATATCAATTTGTTCCAATGGCTGGGTAGCACCTGGTTTCCATGAAACAGGCAATTTTATGAATTATCCGATTCCGGGACCGCAAGGTCCCAGCCCGATGATCGCAGTTTTCTGGGATGATCTCAGCGTGAGTAACAGCAATGTACTGTGGTATTTTAATAGTAACCTGCATTATTACGTCGTGCAATGGTCTCGCATAACTAATGGAGACACCGGCTCTCCCTTGACCTTCCAGGTTATTCTCTATGACCCAATTTACTATCCCACCACCACAGGTGACAGCGAAATAAAAATGCAGTATATGCAGGTGACCAATAATAATTCGGGCAGCTATCCCAGTAACCACGGGCAGTATTCTACAGTAGGTCTGGAAAACGAAGACTCCCTGATCGGACTGCAATATACCTTTAATAATACTTATCCCGAAGCCTGCAAAAGCCTGCAAAGCCAAATGGCAATTCTCTTTACACCTCCGCCTATCCCACCTGATGGCCCTTTCCTCCACGTGGATAGTTTCTATGCCTTCTCCGGCGATGATTATTTTATGGAATCCGGTGAGACTGCTCACCTCTCTTTTGTTTTAGAAAACATGGGAGCAGAAGCAGCAAATAATGTGGAAGTAGAAATATCGGTGAACGATCAATACGTCACTGTGATAGATAATTCTGCCAGTTATGGCATTATTGGAGCAAATGATTCTGCTCTTTTAGAGAACGCTTTCACCATCCAGGTCTCACAAAATGTTCCTGATTTTCATCTGTTCCATGTGGAAGCAATTATTAGCTGTGATGAAAATAGCTGGAATTATATGCTGCCCTATACAGCATACTGGCCCAATGTATTTGAAGTAGATCAGGACAGCATTTACGTAGATATGAGGCCACAGCAGACAGATAGCCACGTGTTCAGTTTATCAAATACCGGCGATCTGCCCGTGAATTTCTATGTGAGGACAGATGAAACTACCCCGATGGGTAGAGATATAACCGGCTCCTTTATCACCTGTGATACAGATTCCTTTACTCCCGGCGAAGAAACCACCTGGACGTTTACCGTATATAACGGAGCTCCTGATCATGAATGGGTTTCTGATGTCTGGCTGGATTTCCCGCTGGGCGTTAGTGTGCTGGGTGCCAGTCATATTTCCGGCGGTTCCGGTGGAGATATGATCTGGGATGGTTCTACAGGCGCAGGACAGTTAGTTAACTGGCACGGTATGACAGCTAATGGCTGGGGTGTATTGCATGACAGCGAAATTGCCACCTGGACGGTGGATGTGCTATTGAGCACAGAATTTGCCGGAGACCTTACCTTTGGCTGGGAAATTGGTGGCGATGGATACGGCGAAGAGCCCCATAACGTTTCCGGCGAAATATATATGCTTTATCCGCTGCGCTGGATAAATCTTGATACATCCTCCGGCACCCTTGCTGCCGGTGAGACCATCAATATCACGATGAATTTTGATACTAATGACATCGATGAGGGACTTCATACCTGCAATATAGTGATCACTTGCGATAGCTGGGATACCAAAGTGGTAAAAATCGAACTGGATGTCTTTGAAGTTGACAGTAAACCCGAGGACCTGCCGGGGGCTGTAAAGCTGCTGGGCAATTATCCAAATCCCTTTAACCCCGAAACTGAGATAAAATTTGAGCTCAATGAACAGCAAAACACAAATCTCACTATCTATAATCTCAAGGGACAACACGTGAAAACCCTTACAGATGGATATCTGCCCGGAGGCACTTATTCTTATTTCTGGGATGGAACAGACAGCCAGGGAAAACCGGTAGGCAGTGGAGTGTTTTTCTATAGATTAACTGCCGGCAATATCAGCAGAACCCAGAAGATGGTACTGCTTAAATAACAAGATTATCTTAATATAAATCCCCGCAGAAATGCGGGGATTTTTGTTTTTTAATCAAAAACATTTGTAGTTTTACAGTTTTCTTTATATTATAACTAATAAAGAATATCGAAGGGGTCTATGAAAGGAGTAATAGCAATAATTGTTTTGCTGGCAGCATTTATCTCAGGAGCAATTGCCGATTCCTATTATATCATGCAGCAATTGGATGATGAAGCAGGCTGGCATTATTATAAAGAAATTAATGGCAGCACTGTACGAAGAAAAGCAATTGATGGATATGATCTATTTGCCCTGGAAATCAGGCAAATAGCAGATGTCCCCCCTGAGGCTGTGTTTTCTGTCTTGCTCGATGTTGCCTCATATCCTGAAGTCTTGAGTGATAATGAATACCTGGAAGCAGAACAGGTCGCGAAAGATAGCCTGAAAATAGTAGGTTACCAATTTGCAAAATTACCTCTCGTCTCCAATCGCCACTATCTCTTCAGTTTTGACCTCGTTGATTTTAAAAGCAGCCTCACAAATAATTCACAAAGATTATATTGGACGCTTATAGAACCGGAAGGAATATATGCCCCGTATCTAAGAAAAAAAAATCAGGATAATAATGATCCCGTTTATATAAAGGATGGAGCAGGCCTCTGGAAGATAAATAATTTATCAGATGGTAAATATGAAAATATATATCGGCTATATCTTGATCCGGCAGGATGGATGCCGGGCTGGCTGGTTAATGGCTCTAATGTAAAAAACCTTGAAATGCTATTTCACAAAGTAATATCTGCTGCCCGTAAGGAGATTTAAGAGATGAAAATAATTCTGCTTTTTGCACTTATACTCACCATTTCAGCCTGTAAAAAGGATAACAGTGATCAAACCGTAGAATACCTTGATCTGGAGAGATTCATGGGAGATTGGTATGTGATTTCCATCCTGCCAAACCCCATCGAAACTAATGCCGTGAATTCAATTGAAAGCTATACCCTGAATGACAAAGGCAATATTGATATCACTTATTCCTTTTATCAGAAAGAAAAAGACGGCAAAAAAAAAGTTATGCACCCTAAAGCTTCGGTCTATAATACTATCACTAATTCCGAATGGCGAGTACAATTTATCTGGCCCATAAAATTTCCCTACCTGGTCATCTGGCTTGATGAGGATTATCAAACTACCGTGATTGGCGTATCTAATCGCAAATATGCCTGGATAATGAGCAGGTCTCCCCAAATTGATGATGCCATGTATGAGAAGATACTTGCGAGAATGAAAGCGCTAAACTATAATACAGACAAACTTCAGATGATCCCCCAAATTTGGGAATAATCATGCTGTATATTGATGGAAGAAGGCTATACAGGAGCTTTGCAGCAGGCAGCCGCAGCGTGATGTCTCAAAGAGAATATCTGAACCGGATAAACGTGTTTCCGGTTCCCGATGCTGATACCGGCGCCAATCTTTCGGCGACACTTCAGAATATTATTCATGCCAGCCATTATGAAAAATCTCTCAAGCAAACTGCCGTGATCATGGCAGAAAATGCTCTCACTATGGCAAGAGGAAATTCCGGCATTATCTTTTCTCAATTTCTCTATGGCATCAGCAAAGAATTAGAAGATACCAGACGTCAACAGATAAAAAATTTTTCTCAGGCAATCCATAGAGCGGTGAACTATATGTATGATGCTCTGGTGAATCCTGTGGAAGGAACCATGATCACCGTAATCAGAGAATGGGCAGAGGCGATGCTGCATTTTTCTCAGAATTATAATGATATTATAATAGTGCTGGATCGCTCTCTGGAAAGAGCAGCCAAAGCCTTGCAGGAAACCCAGAACCGTCTGGAAGCTCTAAAAAAAGCCAGAGTTGTGGACGCAGGAGGATTGGGTTTTGTGCTCTTTCTGGAAGGGATTATCAATTATCTGAAAACCGGCGAAATCTCTAAAAAAGAAATCATCAGCCAAAAGATATATGTCAATCCGGCTTTGGAGACGGAAACTTCAAAATACAGATACTGCTGCGAAACATTGATCACTAATCTCAAGATCAAGAGCAGGGAACTGGTCAAAGAATTACAGATTATGGGTGATTCTCTTGCCCTGGCAGGAGATGAAGATAAATTGCATCTCCATATCCATTGCAATAATCCCACCCAGGTCTTCCACTTCCTGTCGCAAAGAGCCTCCATAGCAAGTGTCAAAATCGATGATATCGCCTGGCAGCACGATATTCAGTATCATAGACGCTATAAGATTGGCTTAATCACTGATAGTGCCGCAGATTTACCCCAAAACCTCAGAGAAAAATATCAGATCAATACTATCCCGATAAAACTGATTTTTGGCGATGATATCTATCTCGATAAAGTTACCATTGATTCCGAGAGCTTCTTTGATATGATAGAATCCGGCTCAAAATTTCCACACTCTTCGCAGCCAGACCCCGGACAGGTAAGCTCCGTACTGGATTTTGTGTGCTCGCACTTTCATGATGTAATCAGTATTTCTCTATCCTCAAAACTTTCCGGCGTGTATAACCTGATGCAATCTGCTGCGGAAAATAATGAAAATATTTCTGTTTTTGATTCCAGACATCTCTCTGTGAGCCAGGGCTTGTTCGTCCTGCGAGTAGCAGAGGCTATTGATCAGGGGATGCCGTATTCCCTCATTATCAAAAAAATGCCGCTGTGGCGGCAAGGCTCATGGATATTCACCGATATTCACTCATTAAATTACCTCGTGAGAGGCGGGAGAATCAGCCCCCTAAAAGGAAAAATTGCTAAATTGCTGAACCTTAAACCTATTATCTCCGTAGATGATGAAGGCAAAGGGATTGCCTGGGGCAAATCCTTCTCAAGACACGCTAATATGAATAAAATTATTAAACTTGTAACAGCTAAAGCTGCTGAAGGTAATTTGTGGAATTATGCCATAGTACATGCCAGATGCAGGCATAGAGCAGATACGTATGCCAAAAAACTCTCTGCTCTGCTTAATAAAGAACCACTTTACATTATGGATATCGGTCCCGTGGTGGGTGTCCATAATGGCCCTGGTGCATGTGCAGTGGGGATGCTGATGGAAATGGAGGATTAATGTGCTGTTTCAAAGTTAGCGCACTTGTTATCCTGGTCTATATGACCATTGCCTGGATCATTGCTCAAATAAAAAAAGATAATTCTATTGCCGATTCCTTCTGGGGATTCGGTTTCGTTCTCGTTGTGCTGTTCTCTCTCTTCTGGAGCGGATTCTATACTCCAAGACAGGTCATTGTCTCATCCCTCATTACTATCTGGGGGCTAAGGCTCACTTTGCATATCAGCTTGAGAAACTGGAACAAGCCGGAAGATTTCAGATATCAGGATATGCGTAAAAAATGGGGTAAATGGCAAGCCCTGAGAGCATATACCGATGTCTTTCTTCTCCAGGGGCTTTTGCTCTTCCTTGTGAGTATCCCCGCAGTCCTCGTTAATAGCTCCAGCGATAGAAACCTCTACTGGACAGACTTCCTGGGCATCTTCGTCTGGGTCTTTGGCTTCTTATTTGAATCTATTGGCGATGCTCAATTAAAATCATTTCTTTCAAATCCCAATAATAAAGGAAAATTGATGACTTCAGGACTCTGGAGCTGGACAAGACACCCAAATTATTTCGGCGAAGCTAAAATGTGGTGGGGCATTGCCATCATTACCTATGGCTCATATCAAGGCTGGCTGCTTCTATTGAGCCCGGTTCTTATTACATTCCTTCTGCTATTTGTCAGCGGAGTGCCGCTGCTGGAAAAAAAATACAAAGATAGACCCGAATTTATTATATACAAAAAACAAACCAGCAAATTCTTCCCCCTCCCACCCAAAAAATAGAACCAGCAATTTCTTCTTCCTCCCACTCAAAGATTATCCCACCCGGAATCCCTGTTTATTTTAAAATTATATTAGCAGCTACCCAGGATATCTCTCCCCATCCGGACACATCACGCCATGACATTATTTTGTTATGGCGTGATGTGTCCGGATGGAGTGATTTTGGGGTGATGGTTGTGGGGTGTGGTGGTTTTTTATTATTCAGGGGTGTAGGCAGGTTAATAAAAATTTAGTAATTGACAATATGGGGAGTGTAAATGCCAGATGTACGGTGATAGATATAGAAAAAGAAGGAAGAGTGATGAAGAAATTAGCAGTATTATTTTTAATTCTTACAGTGGCACAATATTTGATTTCTGGCGAGATCGGTAATTTTGAGAAGGATCATATTGTTTGTAGAGTGAGTGGAGATATAACGGAGCTGGAATTTAGCCTGCCTCAATACGAGATGCAGGAAATAGAGCTGGAAGGAGAAATATATAACCGCATATTAATCAGCGGAGGTGGTGAATTTTCTGAGCCGTCGCTGCCGGAGCTGCCATGTTTTAGCACTTTGGTGGCGGTACCGGATTTGGGGAGGGTCAGGCTGGAGATAATATCTAGCGAGCAGGACATCATCAATGATGTTTTATTATATCCCAGACAGATCCCACAATCTGAGAGTGAGTCCGGCACGCGTGAATTTATTAAAAGCCATTCATTTTATGAGAGTGGCAGTATCTATCCGGCGTGTCCGGCTCAGTCAGGAGAGCCGGTGATTTTGAGGGATTACCGTCTGGTGCGAGTAACCTATAACCCCTTTCAATATGATCCTGCAGGTAGTGAATTGCGGGTGAATAAGGCGGTGAGCGTGCGGATAATCACGGATTCTGGGGTGGGGATAAACGAATTGACGGATATTCGTCAGCCTTCGCAGGCATATGATAAGATGTATCGCAACACAATAATAAATTATGAGGGTTTCAGGCGAGAGGGAGAATTTCAGCAACCCTGCATCCTGTATATATATGTGTCTAACAGCACAGTGGAAGATTATCTGCAATATCTGGTGGACTGGCGGCGTCAGAAGGGATTTGAGGTTCATACTGCTTCCACAACACAAACGGGTTCAAATTCTGCATCTATAAAGAACTATATCCAGAGTGCCTATGACACTTGGGAGAATCGCCCTGAATATGTCTGTCTGGTGGGTGATGCCAATGGCAGCTATAATATTCCGTGTTACTGGGTAGATACGGGAGAAACGGATAATAACTATGTAATGCTTGCCGGCAGTGATATATTACCAGATGCAGCAATTGGCAGATTGCCTTTTGAATCCACTACGCAACTGGCAACGATAATCACGAAGATAATAAACTACGAAAAAGAGCCCTATATGGGGAATCCTAATTGGTTTCAGCGGGGATTAATGGTGGGCGATGCTTCTGTCTCGGGCACTACGTGTATAGACACCAAGTTATATATCTCAGATATGATGGCACAAGCTGCGCCCAATGTGGAATCTATTGGCGTATATTCGGGTGCTTTTTATTCGCAAATGACTTCCAACCTGAATCAGGGCTGCGTATATTTTAATTATCGGGGTTGGGGAGATTTCAGTGGCTTCGGAGTTAGTGCCATAGATGGACTTTCCAATGGCTGGATGATGCCGGTAGTAGTTTTTTTAACCTGTGGTACGGGTTCATATGCGGGTTATACGGACTGCATGAGCGAGCGATTTCTCAAGGCTGGAACGGTGTCTAATCCCAAAGGTGCAGTAGCAGCAATCAGCACAGCAACCAATCTTACGCATACTACATATAATAATTGCGTGGATGCGGGTATCTGGTCTGGCTTATTTGTTGATGAGAGCTGGAATATGGGTACAGCGTTAACGCGTGGAAAGCTCAATATGTATCTGACCTTTCCCAATAATCCTGCCAATTGTCAGCACCAGTTTATCTCTTGGAACAATCTGATGGGTGATCCCAGTATGGAAGTCTGGAGTGATACTCCGTCAGAATTTCAAGTGACAGCTCCTTTCGCCATACATCCGGATCAGGGAGAGATAGAGATCATAGTAAATAGTGCAGGCGAAGGAATAGAAGGCGCCTGGGTCACTCTTATAGATGAGTCTGATAATGCGGTGAGTGCTTTTTCAGAGGCTTCGGGTTCTGCCTGGCTGCCAGTTGGCACACTGGGGGAAGGAGAGCTGATCCTCACGGTAAGCGGTCATAACTATATACCAAACCAGAGCAGTATAGAATTATTATTATCTAATGGCTATCTGAGTATAGATTGGGCAGTATCGGACGAGGTTTCAGGCAACGGCAATGGTTTGGCTAATCCTGGTGAGCAGATAGAGCTTGAGCTTGAGCTAAGCAATCATTATGGAAGCGATTTAAATAATATCACTCTGATTGCCACCTCACCAATTGAGGGTCTTGAGTTTTTGGAAGATACGATTGCCATACCATTTTTGGAGGCAGGAAGTACTATTGGGCTGGGAACACCTTTGAGCATGATTTTACCGGAGGATATAACAGGCATAGAAGAATTGATTTTGGATATATTTCTGGAAGAGGGCGATGATGGCAGGTCATTGAGGATAAATATACCAGTATATGCACCCATGTTATCTATGCACCATTATAATCTTGATATCACAGGAAATTTTGATCCGGGCGATAATGCAGACATGGTGGTATATATGCAGAATGTGGGAATATCTACTGCCGGCAATGTGACGGTGACATTAGCGAGCACAGACAGCCGATTGCAAATTTCGGAAAATTCGGCATTTTACGGTCAGATACCTCCGGGCAGTATGGGTAATAATATCTCCAGTCCATTTCATTTGATAGCTCAAACTACCATCATTCCCGGGTCTCAGATAGAACTTATCCTTAATATCGATACGCCGGAGCTGATACATCCGGAGGTGAGATTTCCGTTTACGGTGGGTGAATCCGGAACTGGTGATCCGCTGGGACCAGATGGAGGCGGATATTATTGTTATGACCAGTCAGATATCGGTTATGCGGAATGCCCGGAATATAACTGGATAGAAATAGATCCTAATTCAGGCGGAGCAGGCACCGTGATCCCCTTGGTAGATAATGGCAATACGGGTGACGTGGAGCAGGTATCTTTGCCAATAAACTTTGTTTTTTATGGTGAATCTTACAGTGAGATGGCGGTTTGTTCTAATGGCTGGCTTTCGCCGGGAGAGACAGCCAGCAGAGATTTTATGAACGGTCCGCTTCCGGGACCGGGAGGTCCTTCGCCGATGCTTGCACCTTTTTGGGATGATCTCATGATTGGCTCAGGGCGCGTGTGTTATTATCATGATGCCCAAAACCACACTTTCATTGTGGAATGGTCTGGTCTTTTAATTGATTACAGCAATTCGCCCGTAACTTTTCAGGCAATACTCTATGATGCCGGCTATTATCCTACATCAAGCGGGAATAGCAATATTCTCTTTCAATATGCCGAATTTAATAATGACGATGCCGGGTCTTATGGCGGCTATTATGTATATCACGGACAGTATGTAACAATTGGTCTGGAGGACCACACTGGGACAAAGGGATTGCAATACACCTATAACAATGTATATCCGCTGCAGGCAGAGGCTCTTGGAGACGGCACGGCAATATTTTTCACCAGTGCACCTATCCCGCATGAAGATGCATATCTGGTGCTTTATCAAGATGAGATTATTGATGATAATGGCAATGGTGTGATAGAATATGGTGAAAATATAGAAATATTGATATCGCTAAATAATATTGGTGAACAGGGAGCCGGTGAAGTAAGCATATCGGGCGTGCTGGAGGACGAATTTGTTACACTGGTGACAGATACCTGCTTATATCCTGATATTGCCGGGGGAGTTAATATTTTCCCGGAAAGTGGATTTGAATTGATAATCAGCGAAAACGTGCCTGACGGGCATCAGTTTGTTTTAAATATCACTATTCACTATAACGGTTTAACTGCCAGCCAGAATCGAGCATATATGGCTTATGCTCCGCTAGTGGCAAACAATCAAATCTTTATATTGAATGATGATAATAATAATCAGATAGCAGATCCGGGTGAAATCTTTGATCTGGGCATATCATTGGTCAATCAGGGTGGTGCTGCCACATATTCCACGCAAGCCAGCCTTGTTTCGCTTGATCCGGCATTGACTATTTTTGAGCCATACAATCAGTTAAATATCATTTCTCCCGGGGAAGAGGCTTATCTATTATTTCCGGCGATACTCGATGATTCATTGGTTCCCGGAGAATATGTGGATTTACTTCTGAATATAACGGGTGATTTTTCTTATAGTGCAGAGCTTACTTACCGTCTCACGATTGGTCAGGCATTGGAAGATTTTGAGAGTGGTGATTTTTCGCGATTTCCCTGGGTGAGCAGCGGAGCGGCAGAATTTGTGATCTCAAATGTAGCCTTTAATGGTTCATATTCCGCGCAAAGCGGTGATATAGGAGATAGTCAATATACGCAATTAGAGATAGATATAGAGACTGCCCAGCCAAATGCGGTATCATTTTGGATGAAGGTATCCAGTGAAGCCGGCTGGGATTATGTGAGATTTTATATTAATGAAGAATTGATGGATTCCTGGAGCGGAGAGATTGACTGGTTTCAGGCGGGATACGATCTTGCAGCGGGTAATCACAATTTCCGCTGGGCTTATATAAAAGATGTAATCATCTCTTCCGGCTCAGATTGTTTCTGGCTGGATGATATAGTATTTCCCTCTTCTTGCGGGCAATCGCCGGAGGCATTGCTTATAGATACTCAGGTGCTGGATTTTGATCTTGTAATGCAGCAGACAGAAACGGCAGAGCTTGGTTTAATCAATATTGCCCAGAATCTGGGAGAATATGAGATTGCCATAGAGGGTGAAGGGGATACATGGCTGAGTGTTATACCGGATCAGGGCTTCATACCACCGGGGCAGCAGATTTATGTAGAAGTGGTCTGTGAGCCTGCCGGATTATCAACCGGTGAATACAATACTGCCATCCACATCACAGATAATTTTGGTGGTGAATTTGAAATCAATGTGCATTTATCATATCTGGCTAATCCTGATACGGAAGATGAATTGCCAAATAATACTGCATACCTGGGCAATTATCCTAATCCCTTTAATCCCAGCACTACGTTTTCTTTTCAACTGGCAGAAGGACAATTTGTGAATCATACCATTTATAATATAAAGGGTCAGAAAGTGCGGACACTCGTGGCAGAATATCTACAGCCCGGATTCTATAATCTTGAATGGAATGGCACGGATGAGCAGAACAAACGGATTGCAACAGGAATATATTTTTCGCATTTCAAAACACCTCAGATCGATATATTCGATAAAATTCTAATGTTAAAATAGCAAAATGCAAAATTAAACCATCCTGACGCCCCGCAAGGGACGTCAGGATTTTTTTTGCAGGGATGATTGATATGAAAAAGAAGATATTTTTGTATTGTGTGATGGGGAAGGGAGAAGTGAGAAGTGAGAAGTGAGAAGGGTGCTGCGTCCTTGAAAAGGTGGACTCGGAAGAAGTGGGGGGAGTTCGTTATGGAATCAGATGGTTAAAAGTTTTAATTATCGAGGGAGCTAATTCATCTGCGTCTTACAGGTTATTACGCAGTCGGTTAATTGTATCCATAAATTTCTGGCAGCGCTTAGGGGATAGTGGGTTTTGCCATTTTGCTTTTTCCTTTAAAGAGCTGCCGATGATGAAGCCGTCTGCCAGGTTCCAATATTCCGAGATATTGCTCTCCGTTAGTCCTGAGCCTACCCAAAGCAGTGATGATACAGCCTGGCGTACATTTTGCAATTCCACTTTATCTGCTTCTTTGCCGGTGCTGGAGCCCGTGACGATAACGCCATCTGCCAGAAAGAATTCAGCAGCTTCTGCCATGCGGGCAATATCGATATCATTGGTGATAGCATGAGAGGCATGTTTTTTTTTGATATCGCAGAATATCTTGATTTTTTCTGCTCCAATTCGGCGGCGATAGCGTAGTAATTCTGCAGCATCACCAGTCATAAAGCCTTCATCAGAAATCTGCGAGAAAATATAGGCTTCCGCTCTGATGAAATCCAGCTCACAAGCTAATGCTATTGCCAGGGCTGCCATGTTTGCACCTGCTAATACCTGGATGCCGATAGGAAGAGATACTGCCTGGCGAACGGCATAGCTCACAGCCGTCATAGCCGCAATGATCTCGGGACCGACCTTGCGGTTCAGATAGGGTACATCGTGCATATTTTCGAGCATCACTGCATCAAAACCAGCCTCAGATAACAATATTGCTTCGCCAACAGCTATCTCTGTCAATTGGGCAACGCTTGAGCCGGAAGACGGTGTCCCGGGCAATGCACCTATATGCACCATTCCGATCACAGTTTTCTTATCACCCGTTATCATAACTTAATCTCACAACAGTAAGCTTTCACGCTGATTCCTCTTCACTTCAATTTTTTTTCTATTAATTATACTTGCAATTAAATGTCAAATAAAAAGGGATGAGCTGGCTCTCGCCTGAATGTAAATTAGTGCTTTGCACGGGAGACGGGGTGCCGCGTTCTTGAAAAGGTGGACTCAGAAAAAGTGAAAGGAGTTCATAATGGAATCAGAGAAGAGAAGAGAAGATTTTGAACCACAGAGGACACAGAGGACACAGAGGGAATATAATTGAAAATAGTGAGGAGTGAGAAGGTGAGGAGTGAGAAGAAAATGAATAGCCCAGTGCTTTTAGTTCGGGGGGTGGCGATGTTCCCTTAATCGGGATTTATCTCAAAATTTATGTGAAGTAAGACAGGAAGTTGAAATTCGTGTCAGTATGTTTTGCACGGGCTTCAAGCATGGTTGTCATAGTACTACCTTTTTCGGAGTATTTTCAAAACTTCCCGGTTAAGTTTGAGTAACTCCATTATTACCAATGAACTAACAACCCATTTACTCAGAAAAACGTGGGGATACCTGGAGAGGATTTTTTGCCTTGTCTTCTGCCGAGGTTACCGCGGATATTTTTTTTTGGTTAGGGAGACGAGCATCCTGAGCATATTTGAGAGCAACCCGCATAGAGATTATATTTTTTAGTTTGACATATTGGTAAGTGTTTAGTAAAAGGGTAAATAGTTTAATAAACAGAAAAAGGTCAAAAGGCTTGTAATGAGGCATAAGTTATTGTTATTAAGAGAATTAATAAATAGAGAGGGGTAAAGCATGTTCAGGTATATAAGGAAGCGTAATAATAAGCTGGTAAAATTTGAGCCGGGGAAGATCACACAGGCGCTTGAGAAGGCGGGAGATGCGAGTGGTGAATTTGGTCTTGATCAGGCCAAGCAATTGACACTTCATGTTTTGAATCTTGCTTATCAGACGATAGGCGAGCGGATACCATCTGTGGAAGAGATTCAGGATATAGTCGAGGAGGTGCTAATATATTCCACTTTCAAGAAAGCGGCAAAGGCTTATATAATATACCGAGATCAGCATGCCAAGATACGAGAGATTATATCTAATGCAGACATAGATATCATAGATCAGTATCTGGAGAAATTGGACTGGCAGGTGAATGAGAACAGCAATATGGCATATTCTCTGCAGGGGTTGAATAATTATATTGCGAGTGAGATTTCCAAGAATTACTGGTTAAATAAGATATATCCGCCCGAGATTCGCAGGAGTCATGGCGAGGGGGATATGCATGTTCATGACTTGGGTTTATTATCAGTCTATTGTGTGGGTTGGGATTTGCATGATCTATTACTAACGGGTTTCAAGGGTGCGGAGGGTAAAGTGGAGGCGTTGCCGGCAAAGCATTTTCGCAGTGCTTTAGGGCAGATAGTAAATTTTTTTTATACTTTGCAGGGAGAGGCAGCGGGGGCGCAGGCATTTTCGAGTTTTGATACCTTGCTGGCACCATTTATCAGATTCGATGGTTTACGATATGCAGAGGTGAAGCAGGCAATTCAGGAATTCATCTTTAATATAAATGTGCCAACTCGTGTGGGTTTTCAGACTCCGTTTACCAATGTGACAATGGATTTGGATTGTCCGGTACTTTATGCGGAAGAAGGAGTGATCATTGGTGGAAAGATAATGGATGAGACTTACAGCGAGTTCCAGCCGGAAATGAATATGATCAATAAGGCATTTTTGGAAGTGATGACTGCGGGTGATGCCAAGGGCAGGGTCTTTACATTCCCAATTCCTACTTACAATATAACTCGAGATTTTGATTGGGATAATCCCATGCTGGGATTTCTTTGGGAATCGACTGCCAAATATGGCATTCCCTATTTTTCAAATTTTATCAACAGCGATTTGAGCCCGGAAGATTCGCGTTCTATGTGCTGCCGTTTAAGGCTTGATACCAGAAAGCTGGAAGCAAGAGGTGGGGGGTTGTTTGGTGCAAATCCTCTCACGGGTTCGATAGGGGTGGTCACAATTAATATGCCACGAATTGCCTATTTGGCAGAAGATGAAGCGGATTTTATAAATAGATTGGAAAAAATCATGCTAATGGCAAAAGAAAGCCTTGAAATCAAGCGAAAAGTACTTGAGCAATATACAGATATGAACCTTTATCCCTACACAAAGTTCTATCTTAGAGATATAAAAGCACAAACGGACTGTTACTGGAAGAATCACTTTTCTACTATTGGCTTAATTGGCATGAATGAAGCCTGCCGTAATCTTTTGGGTTTGGATATTGGCTCGGAAAAGGGGAAACAGTTTGCGGAAGGCACTATGGAATTTATGCGGCAGAAATTAATAGAATATCAGGAAGATACGGGTAATTTTTATAATTTGGAGGCTACACCTGCCGAGGGGACAACCTACAGACTGGCAAGACTCGATAAAGCACGCTATAATGACATAATAGTTGCTGATGAAGAAGAATACCGCAAGGGGGGAGAACCATTTTATACCAATTCCACCCATTTGCCGGTTAATTACAGCGATGATCTCTTTGAAGTGCTGGATCAGCAGGACAGCATTCAAACTAAATATACTGGTGGCACCGTGCTGCACCTATTTACCGGCGAAAAAATCCATGATCCAAATATAGTAAAAGTACTGGTTAAGCGTATTTGTGAAAATTACCATCTGCCCTATTTTACTTTTTCTCCTACTTTCAGCGTCTGCCCAGTGCACGGATATCTCTTAGGCGAGCAGTATAAATGCCCCGAATGCGGGATAAAAACTGAAGTATATTCGCGAGTGGTTGGCTATTTACGTCCCGTGCAGCAGTGGAATATGGGGAAAAAAGCTGAATTCAAATTGAGAAAAAATTTCAAAGTCGCTAATTGATCCACTTCTATGACTATTGGCGGGTTTCTTAGATTCAGCTTAATTGATTTTCCGGAGAAAGTCGCGGCAGTTGTTTTCACTCAAGGCTGCAATTTTCGCTGCCCCTTCTGCCATAACCCGGAGTTGGTGCTGCCCAGAAGATTCCAGTTGCCGATAGAAGAGGGCACCGTTATCCAATTCCTTAAAACCCGTGTGGGCAAACTGGACGGGGTGGTAATTACCGGGGGAGAGCCTTTGATTCAAGAGGGTTTGGATATTTTCCTCAGGGAGATCAAAAATATGGGATATGCTGTAAAACTCGATACTAACGGCTCGTATCCTACCCATCTCAAGAAATTGCTGGATGGCAAACTCATTGATTATCTTGCCATGGATATCAAAGCCTCGCCGGATAATTATGCCAAAATTGCCGGCGTCCCAGTTAATCTCGATTATATTTGCAAAACTATTACGCTTATCAGAAATAGCGGAGTCCCCTATGAATTTCGTACCACTGTCGTGAAGAACCTGCATCAGATTGAAGAATTTGAAGATCTTGCCGGATATTTGCTTCCAGAGGAGAAATATGTATTGCAGAACTTTTCGCCCTCAGTAACAGTGGGGCATAGCAAGCTCGACTTAGAGCCTTTTGATAAGGAAGAAATGTCGAGGATTTTGCAGATATTTCAGAATTACGGGATCATCCCCGCCCAGCGATAGTCGGATATCTGGCACTCAGACAAACCTATTGCTAAATTTTTTATTTTCATATAAACTATTATATTTCAATAACATGCCATCATCATAATCACAATATTAGCACTCAAGGGAACATATTGCTAAAAAAAATTCTTGACAAGTTAAGTTTCGTTATTATCTTTTGTGTTGCATAGAGTGAAGAAGGAAGATGAGCCCGAGTGCGGGTTAATGATAGAGAAAAAAGCAAGAGAATTAAGGAGGTTAGTATGTTTTTACCAGTACGCAGAAACACGGGGAGCTATTACCCGACGGTAAACAATGTCTGGCGTCTTTTTGACAAGATGGTAGAGGATTTCAATGTAGAGAGCGATACGCGTTCAATGGCGACAGATATTGTAGAGAATGACAAGGAGTATGTGATCACAGCGGAGCTAGCGGGATTGGAGAAGAAGGATGTAAAGATCAGTCTGGACAAGAATCAGTTAATCATCGAGGCCGAGATCAAGGAAGAGAAAGAGGACAAGGATCAGGAAAAGAATTGGATCAGGCGTGAGCGTTATCAGGGCAATTTCCGTCGCAGTTTTGTATTGGATGACACCTGTGATGCTCAGAAGATCAAAGCTACAATGGATAAGGGAGTTCTTCAGGTACAAATACCGAAATCAGCTCCTACAGTGGCACGTCAGATAGAGATCAAGTAAAGGTAATAGTTCAGGTTAACCAAAGAACCCGGGGGACAGATTCTCCCGGGTTTTTTTAAAATCGACAATTTGAGGGTTTGAGGGTTTGAAGAGGGGAAGGGGAGAAGAGGGGAAGGGGATAAAGACTTTAATCGACAATTAGAAGGTTCGAAGGTTCGAAGGTTTGAGGGTTTTAAGAGGGGAAGAGGGGAGGGAGGATGGATGCTGGGTATGAAATTCTCCGAGCTAAAAGTACGGGGTTAATCATTCAAAATTCAACATCCAAAATTCAAAATTATTCCATCACCCAGGCGGGTTTTTTTTAGCTAAGAATAAGAAAAATTTCGGGGGTTACGCCGGATAGGGAAATGATAACTTGACTAAATGAAGCTTAGACAGAGATTTGGGAAAAAGAATCAAGGTAATAAATATGAGAAATAGAATAAAAAAGCCATTGATTTGGCTGGTGGTGGTAGTTTTAGTAGTTCTATTTATCTGGCGGACATACGAGGTGATCCAAAAAGATGCGGTTACTGGCGTCCGGTCGGGATTTGGTGGAGCATTGGCAATAGAAATAGAAGAGGTGCAGCGTGAGTCGATTCGTGAGGTACGAGATTTTACTGGGGGGGTACGAGCTGCCTATCAGTATGATGTTGCAGTGAAGGTATCGGGGAGGCTGAGTAAGATATTGCCCAGGGAGGGTGACTATGTGGAGGTTCAAGAGGTCTTGGCTTTGCTTGACGATACTGAATATCAGTTATCATTACTGGAAGCGGAGGCAAATTTAGCGAGTGCGCGTGCTTCGCTTGCGGATGCTCAGAGTCAATTGATCTTAGCGGGATTAGAATATAACCGTGCAGAGGCTTTATACAGAAAGGATTATATATCGTTAAGTGAATATGAAAAGGCTCAGGCATTAAATAGCAGTGCTCAAGCGAAGCTTGATTTATCCCAATCTCAATTAGACCAGCGGGAGGCGGTTCTCAGTTTGGCGGAGATCAGGCTGGGATATACGGAGTTACGGGCATCTCAAGCTGGATATATAGGTGAGAGGTATTGTGATGAAGGCTGTTTGCTACCTGCGAATTCGGCGGTTCTTTCTATAGTGGGAATAGATAGCGTGATCATCCGGACCTATCTGGTTGAGGAGGTTTACAACCGCGTGCGTCTTGGGCAGGAGGCATCGATATTTACAGATGCATTTCCGGGCGAATTATTTCAGGGCAGGGTATCCACAATATCTCCCGTATTAAGCGAGCAATCGCGCATGGCGAAGATGGAGATATCCGTGGATAACAAAAAGCATTCGCTCAAGCCCGGGATGTTTTGCCGGATTGCTCTCACGCTTTTGGAGGAAGAAGATGCTCAGACGGTTCCCAATAAGGCAATAATTACCGATAAATCAAGAACAGGTATTTTTGTATATGATGAAGGTGAAAAGGTAGCGCGGTATATAGAAGTAAAGCTGGGTATTTCAAGTGACAAAAAAACTCAGATACTTTCACCTGAAATCAATAAGCCAGTGATTACATTAGGGCAATATCAGGTTAAGGATGGCAGCAAAGTTAATCCGGTAAACAAATAATTATCGTTAAGGGAAAAAAATGAGCATAGCAAGAGGACCAGTAGAAAGACCAGTATTAACCTTTGTAATATTCCTGATAGTAATTATCATTGGTTTAATAGCTCTCACGAGATTGCCAATAGATTTGATGCCAGAAATTACATATCCGGCACTTACCATTGTGACAAGTTACCCGAATGTGGGTTCACAGGAGATAGAGGATCAGATCACTCGTCCTATAGAGGAAGCAATTGCGGCGGTTCAGGGTGTAGAAGAGATCACATCGACTTCTTCAGAGGGTTCAAGTTCGGTGAGGCTTTCATTTGCCTGGGGTACCGATCTTGATGTGGCGGCAAATGATTTGCGAGACCGGATAGACAGGATTCTTTCGCGTTTGCCGGATGAAGTGGAGAGGCCGGCTATCCGTAAGTTCGATTTGTCTGCTTTTCCGGTAATGATACTGGGAGTATCAAGCGATATGCGTTTGATAGACCTGCGACCTTTGGTGGAAGACCAGATAAAATACCGTTTGGAAAGAATCCCGGGAGTGGCATCAGTGGATGTTCAGGGCGGATTGAACCGCGAGATTCATATATTTCCGGCAGCGGATAAATTAAAAGCCTACGGAATTTCAATAGATAATATATTAAGCATATTACGTAATGAAAATAGGAATGTGCCGGCGGGAGTGTATCCGCGGGGAGAGCATGATATCCTTTTACGGGTACAGGGTGAATTTTCATCTATAGAGGACATCAAAAGGACCGTAATTGCTTACAGGGACAATCAGCCAATAATAATTTCGGACCTTGCTTCAGTAGAGGATTCGTTTCAGGAGGAGACCTCGGTAACACGGATAAATCGGGATCCGGGTCTCCGCATATCAATCAGCAAACAGTCTGGAGCGAACACGGTAGAAATAGCTGATGCGGTTTACAGAGAAGTGGCAAAAATTCGCCAGGATTTCCCTAGTATAGAACTGATCCCGCTCATTGATTCTTCCAAATATATCAAGCAATCTATCAACAATGTGAGTAATGCTTTATTGATCGGTGGATTTCTGGCAATAATCATACTATTTTTATTTTTGCGTAATATCACCAGTACTGCTATAATTGCTACAGCTATTCCAGTTTCCATCATCGCAGCTTTTGGATTATTGTATTTCAATGGATTGACCTTGAATACGATGACTTTTGGGGGACTTGCTTTGGGAATTGGCATGCTGGTGGATAGTGCAATTGTAGTATTGGAAAACATATTCAGGCACAGGGAGCTGGGTTATTCTGATAAGGATAGTGCTCTATTGGGTACAGACGAGGTTTGGACTGCAATATTTGCCAGTGTGCTTACTACGATAGTGGTATTTTTGCCTGTGATATTTGTGCGTGGGATTTCGGGTATTATGTTTCAGCAAATGGCAATCGTGGTTAGTTTTTCTTTGCTGTGTTCGCTGATAGTTGCCCTCACTCTAATACCGATGCTTTCCTCCCGATTCCTGAAAACAAAATCTTTCGAAAGAGAGCAGAAGGGGAAAGGGGGCTGGAAAGAGAAATTGTATCGCCGCAGCGAGTTATTATTTTATTCATTAGAGAGCGGATATAGCAGAATCCTTAAATGGTCACTTTTTCATAAGAAATATATCGTTTTGGGAGCTATAGTCCTCTTTATTTTTTCGGTTTTTCTGGTGCGATTTATCGGAGTGGAGCTGATGCCTGAAACCGATGAGGGCGAGGTGAGAGTGAGCATTGAGATGGCAAAAGGCGTTCAATTAGAAGCTATTTCCGATTTAACCGTCCAGGTAGAAGAAATAGTAGAAAAGAGTGTGCCGGAGATGGTTTCATTATTATCGAGAATTGGTGGAGCAGGTTGGCGTTCATCAAGTGGAAACACGGCACAGGTGCGCATAATATTAACTGAACTGAAAAAGAGGAAACGCAGCAGCAGGGAGATTGCAGATCAATTGAGAATTGCTCTGCAAGAAATCCCGGGAGCCAGAATAACAACTCGCGCAGCCGGCGGATTATGGATAATGAGGATGGGTACATCTTCCGATGATAATATCAGTCTGGAAATTCGCGGTCATGATTTGCAAATTGCCAATGAGCTCGCTATTGAATTAGATAATCTTTTAGGTACTATACCGGGGATCACAGATACCGGGATCAGCCGTGAGCAGGGGACCCCAGAGCATGTGCTCCGCATAGACAGACAGAAAGCAGCAGACCTGGGAGTATCTATTGCCGCAATTGGACAATCATTGCAGATTTCTGTAGCCGGGTCACAGCTATCTTACCTTAGAGAAGGTGGCAAGCAGTATGCCATCCTGATTCGTCTGCCGGAAGAAGACCGGGACAGTTTCGCAAATATTCTTGACTTGATGATTCTGAATAACCGCAATGAGCAGGTTTATCTGAGGAATGTGGTTAGTGCCGGAATTGAAGAAGGACCCGAGCAAATCGAGCGTAAAGACCAGGAGAGAGTGATCTATATAACTGCAAATTATACGGATAGGGATATGGGATCAGTTATCAATGATATCCGGGTAAAATTGCGCGAGCTGGCAGTTCCAAAAGATTTTTCTATAGTGCTGGGAGGTGATTACGAAGAGCAGCAGAAATCTTTTCGCGAATTGATTTTTGGCTTTATAATGGCTGTGGTACTGGTCTATCTTGTCATGGCTGGTCAATTTGAATCATTCAAAGATCCGTTTGTTATACTGTTTTCCATACCTATGGCTTTGATTGGAATAGTAATCACCATGCTTCTCACGAGGACCATATTCAGTATACAGGCATTGATAGGTTGTATCATGTTGGCGGGGATAGTGGTAAACAATGCCATATTGCTGGTGGATTATACAAATCGCTTGAGAAGAAGAGATGGTTTACCGCTTGTAGAAGCCGTATTAAGTGCCGGTTCGAGACGATTACGCCCGATACTTATGACTACATTCACCACAGTGCTTGGTCTTCTTCCTCTGTCTTTTGGATTAGGAGAGGGTGGAGAAGCCCAGGCGCCACTTGCCCGGGTTGTTATTGGGGGGTTACTAAGCTCTACTTTTATCACCCTGGTTTTTGTGCCAATTATCTACAGTATTTTTGAAGGCAGGAAGCAGATAAAATAATAATAAACCTAAAATTTTATTTCAGCAGACCGAGATTTATGAGGAGTTCCACAATTTTGCTTTCCAGTTCCTCTTCATCGCCGGGTTTGTAGCCGGTATGATGGTAGTAGATGCCGCCATCGGGTTGAATGAGAAATGTTTCAGGAATTGCCACAACTTCCAGCAATTTTTGTACTTCCCGCTTTGAATCCATGAGAATTTGCAGAGTATATCCCTTTTCTTTTATATAGTCCATGGCTTTTTGAGATGTTCTACGACCATCGGTATTAATTGCCAGCACTTCCAAATTCTTATATTTATTATGCAGGCTATTAAGATGAGGCAATTCCTGCAGACAGGGTCCGCACCAGGTTGCCCAAAAATCCACGATCACCAAAGTGCTGTCATTCAATGTTTCGAATAAATTCACATCTTCACCGGCAGCATTTTTCAAAGTGAAATCAGGCATTATATCCAGCTTGCTTTCATCTGCCCACAAACTGGGTAAAAGGTGCATTAGCACAATTGCAATCAATAATAATCTCATCATATATAACTCCTGTTTTTTTTAAAATAGCTTAGGGTAAAAAACACAGATAGCAAAATTTTTCAGTTTTCCGGGGGCACGGAGTCAGAAATGGAAGTATAAGATCGGATAGCGAAGCATTTCTTTTTCACGCAGTTCATACAGCGGATACATTCCGGAGATTGAAAATCTTCACGTGGATCAAGCCCCATTGGGCAATCTCTTTCACAAAGATTGCAATTATAGCAGCGTTCCTTATCGAATCGGAGTTTGAGCAGGCTAATCCGGTTAAAGAGCCCCAAAAAGCCACCTAAGGGGCAAAGAGAGGTGCAAAATGGTCGACGAGAGAATACCGAACCTGCCAGCACCAGGAATAACAAAGCAATCTTCCACCAGTAGAGTGTTCCCACCAAACGTTGCAGGTTCTCATTAGATGCTACATGTGGTATCCCTGCACCTAATGTTCCTGCAGGGCAAATCAGCTTGCAAAACCAGGTTTCCCGCTGGGCAAATTGCTGCTCATCTTCCGGGAGCTGGCTGAGCAGGGTCAATTTAGTCTCGCCTGTCTCCAGTGAATGCGTAACGGATAATAATAGTGGCATAAGGATGACAAAAATCAGCAGGATAAAGTATTTTATGTAACGTGACCAGAGTGGCAGTTTAAATTTGGGTGACGGGATCAAATGTAATAATTCCTGGACAAACCCAAAGGGGCATAGCCAGCCACAAGTCCATCTGCCAATGAGACCGCCAACCAGCAGGAGCATACCCACGGTAACAAAAGAGAAAAAGCCAATCACCAGAAAATGCTGAAAGGTACCCACAGGGCAGGCAAATACGGTAGTTGGAACCGAATAGCAATTTAATACAGGAATGGGAATATTCATCAAAAAATCGCGGACTTGCGGATAATACTTCAGATAAAAATGACCATCTATAACAAATACTGCCAGGATAAGAACAAAAAAGCGGCTCCAGTTATGAGTATAAAAACTGAATTTATTTTTCACAGGTTAACCTAACCTATACCTATGCAGGAAAGTCAGAGCACCAGAGCATTGGCAGAAATCTCATAAAATTCTTCCATGCCGATGCCGGTCAATATGAAAAAGAATCCCAGTAACAGGCTGACACCTAAAATTATGGATTTATAAGCTGCTGCTGGCTTTTTCATTTTTCTGCCGGCTTATATGCAAGCTCAAATTCCACTTCATTCGGCGGCAGGCAGTAGGCATCAAAGCACATTTGATAGCCCACATATATTTTCAAATTAATTTCATTATCAATAGCTGATTCCGATAGCATTATCTTCCTTTGCAGCACCAATTCATCTTCGTAATTAAGAATTCCCAATTCGTCAATTTTCCCGCCTTTGGGCCAGATTGTTTCACCAAAAGTAACCCCGCCGATAGAATCTATCTCTACATAAACGAAATCTACCTGCTTTGCCAGATGCATGCCCTCGGGGATATCAATCCGGGCAATTAAAGTATCTCCCTCAATAGTTACCTGTACGAGGCTATCCGGCGGTTCTGCCATAAGCAGAAAGACAGAGAATACCACTGCTAATACGAATACTACCTTCAATTTAACCTCCACTTCAAAAAAATGGCTGAGAGGGCAGGAATCGAACCTGCCGCAGACAGTTTTAGCTGCCTGTTACTGGTTTTGAAGACCAGGTGGAACACCAGTCCCGTCCTCTCTGCACCCCTTTTTCTGAATATCCTTCATTTTGGCAAGTTTTTTGTTGCCCTTCCTGGCATACTACCGAAATTTATTCGAAAAGTGGAAATAATGATCAAGTTAACAATTAGTCGTCACCATTGCGAAGTCTTTCGACCATTCGCAAGTTATTTTGATAGAGTATGTGAAAAAAAAATATATTTTTCTTTAAGGTGCAAAAGAATCAGTTTATCAGGCATCTCCCTTTTATTCTAATCAACATGGTTCTTAGCTCATTGATAATAATGGAGTTACACAGTCTTCACCGGGAAGATTGGAAAATGAAAATGGTATTACTATAACAGCCATGGTTGGATCCTGGGGAAAAGTGACTGACACGATTTTCAACTACCGGTCTTACTTCTACATAAATTAGGGATAAATCCCGATTAGGGGAAGGGGTATCGCCAACCCCGAGCTAAAAGCTCGGGGCCTGGAGTTTGGACATTTTAACATTAACATAAGTAGGTTATGAAATAAAATTAAAAATTTTGTTGACATACATACTGGCTTAAATTATTTTATCTCCAATATTATGGAGGTTATTATGGAAAAGAAAAAGAATGTTATCCTTGATGCATTGCTCCTTATAGAGGAGACTAAGCTCAAGGCTCAGCTTAAAGCTATTAGAAAACTTTCAAATCCCAAGCTCGAAGTAAAAGTAGTAAAACCTAAGAGTATGTCGCAAATAGATATGGCGTATAACATACTCTTTAAAGAAGATGAGCCACTTCATATTACATCTATTATTGAAAAAGTTGAGTCTGAATATCAGGTGCTATTAGATAGAGAATCTATTGTGTCTGCTCTTACTAAGAAAGTCAAAAAGAATGATAGGTTCCTTAGAATTGATAAAAATACTTTTACAGTAATCAAATCTGAGGAGCGGGAAAATGAGCTTTCTTGAGTGTTTCATCAATCACCTTATTTTATGGAAAGATAAATTTCCACAAAACCGGACTTTTTTAATGGCTGTCAGGTTATCTCTTTCTACATTATGTACTCCAAATCGAGGAACTATTTCTCAGGCAATTTCTTTTAGTGGAAGGGATCAAAGGGACTGGAGTGCTGATTATAAGTTTTTTTCACGCAGTAAATGGGATCCAGACAAGCTATTCGAGAATGTGATTTCGGAGTCATTATCATATTTTGAAAATGAAAAATACATTACAGTAGCATTTGATGAGACTAAAATTAAGAAAACTGGGGAAAAAATCCCAGGTACTCAATATCATCGGGATCCATTATCCCCACCTTTTCATATGAATCTTATTTATGGTTCACGCGTAATGCAGGCTTCAGTTTGTTTACCGCTTTACAATGTAGGTTGTAGCGAACCGACTTCCAGTAGGGCGGTTCCGGTTCAATTTGAGAATGCTGCTGTTGTTAAAAAACCAGGGAAAAGGGCTACAGACGAAGAAAGAGCTATATATAATGAAGAGAAACAAGATAATAATTTATCCCATACTTTTGTGAGAAACTTGAGAAAATTGCGGCTTAGCTATGACAATGCCGGTGGTAAGGAAAAACTCTTGATTGCAGTAGGAGATGGAGCTTTTTGTAATAAAACAACTTTTAATCATGGAGTAGAGCGAACAAATATCCTGGTTCGTTGCCGAAAGGACAGTTGCTTATGTATGGAAGATAAAAATCCTGACAATAAGCGATTTTACAGTAATAATAAATTTACACCTTATAGCGTAAGACAAGATGATCAAATAAAATGGAAAACAACAAAATGCTTTGTAGGTGGTAAATTCAGGAAAGTAAGGTATAAAGTAGTAAATGAAGTTCTATGGCAAAGAGGCGCAAAAAGAAGACCATTAAGGGTTATAGTATTAGCAGGAATGCCATACAAAAAATCAAAGAATGCGAAAAAAAATTACAAGGAACCGGCATACCTTTTGACTGACAATCTCGATATTCCGACTCGGAAACTAATTCAGATGTACATTGACCGATGGCAGATAGAAGTCAACTTTAGGGATGAAAAAACAATCCTTAGAGTTGGAGAAGCTCAAGTATGGAATTGGAAATCAGTAAATAAGCAACCAGCATTTGTGGTCGCCTCCTACAGTATGTTGATTTTAACAAGTTTAAAATGTAGAGGTCCTTTACGAACAGAAGAATATTTCCATTTGCCTAAATGGAGAAAGAAATCCAATAGACCATCCTGCAATGACTTAGTGAGTGCACTAACGAGCGACATAGTTAAAAATAAGGATTTATTAACAATGTATGGCATGTTCATCAATACTGAAAGTGTTTTAGTAAAATCTATAGCATAATTAAAAAAAAGTTGTATATAATGTCCAAACTCCAGACCCCGAGCTAAAAGCTCGGGGCTATTCATTTTCTTCTCACTCTTCACTCTTCACTTTGTCAATGGCATTTTAAACTGGTACAGTTATGGCAGTCAGGACTGGTACAGTTTATAAAAATAAGTCATCAAGTTGATTGAATTGGATTGGATGATAAATTGTCAAAAAATCAAAAAGGTGCATATATTTATCTAAAAAAACGAAAAAGTGTAACAAACACAGGTTAATGCCATATATGTTAATTATATATGGTGTAACTTTAGTGCCACTCTTTGTATCTTTTGTGTAACATACTGTTTTTGTGTAGATTAGGGATAACATTTTGAAAGGATGGATATGATGGACAGGATGGCGCCTGAATGTAGAATGAAGAAGGTGATGTGTTATGATAAGCAAGAAGTGAAAGGTAAACTGGACACAGGAGATGAGGGATACAATGAATAGCCCCCTGCTTTTAGCTCGGGGGCGAGAATAAATTCGCTTTTTCTTGACAGTTCCTTATGCTTTATGAAAGACAGTGTCATCTGACTTATTCAATTGATAGCAAAAGGGACTGAGTCAGGAAAGAGAATACTTAATAGAAGGAGAATACAATGAAAATTGACATGAACAAGTTCTCTTCTTGTACTCCGGAAGAGCAACAGGATAATTTTTGCAACCTGATTCCACTCCCGGCATTTTCAAGTCCCATACCTAATCCACCGGATCCGGGCACACCCAAAGGGCAGATTTTTATTGCAGCCACCAGATTATTTTCAGAGCATGGTTTTCAAAAAACTACCACAAGGTCTATTGCCGATGCTGCGGGGGTGAAGCAGGTAATGATTCACTATTATTATACCAGTAAAAAGCTTCTTTATGAGGCTGTGCTCAAGTATGAAGGCATGTGTATGCTGGCGGTAATTTTTGGACCTAACCCTGAAGAGAAACCTCCTGAGGAGATGTTGATTGATTCACCAATACGGTTAATGACCGTGTTGCATGACAATCCACAATGGGCATCTTTACTACGTCGTGAGATAGCGGAAGGGGCAGTCCACCTCAGGACTGCGCTTCGAGACGTATCCGAACAGGGTCCACTGGGAGCCAACCTGCATTTTCATGATGCATATCTGGAAGCTGTACGAACGGGTAAGGCAGTAAGCCTGCCTATTGAAGCCGTTCGTGAATGCCTTTTGGCTATTGGCTATAGTGCTATATATCTTGCTCCGCTGATATCCATGATCAACGAAAGGGACTTCCACGATGAGACCGTATGGAATGAATGGAGACTGACATTAAGCACTATTCTGAAGAGGGGATTACTGATTTCCGCGCCTTAGAAAGTAAAGAAGATGCGAAAGTGTGAAATTGAGATTTAGTAAAACATTTCTTCGTCCGTGTAGTTAGCTCCGTCAGTGGTTGGTGACAGTTGGAGAACTGACTGAAAACTTTGTGTTTTACTGACTAACTACTAAAAAGATTTCCTGAGAACCTGGTTGTAGGGTAATTGGAAGTTTTTATTTTTAAAAATTATTAATATGGGTTATGTATTTTCAAAAAAGGGCAAAAATTGTTACTTTTTGTTGTAACTGACATGATGGTTGATAGTTATGAGGTGACATTCTGGTAACATTTGGTAACATAAGTAATATTTTTTTACAGTTATTTATCTATAATAGCCTGGAAGTTCAGATTTTAGGAGTACAAAACATCTTTGGTATCGATGTTGTGGGTGATTGGTGATTGGTGATTGGTGAACTTGACTGGTGGATAAATTCTGGCAGTATAGCCTTATCATCTGGAGTTTACGCGCAGTTGTACCGTCGAGATTAAAT
>CAZRXY010000034.1:0-28976 GCA_964604155.1 uncultured Candidatus Cloacimonadota bacterium
CGTAGTACGACGATTCAGACGTCCAAAGCTGGTGACATTTACCATACCAGAGTTACTGGAATCCCAGAAAAGGATGCTCAAGAGATATATGACTTACTAGTTATACCAGTAAAATCTGATCGCAAAATAAAAAAAATACCAGTTCAAAAGTAGTGCCTAAATTGAAAACCCAATCATTATATAGCAATAACTTAGCTATGAATTGCCGAAAGATGGGTTAGCCCCATGGTGAAGGTTTGTACACGGATTCATCTATTATATATGCAAAATGATCAGTATCAGCTTATGACTCATTCATGATAATTCAGACCAGGATTATTCTGTCAGGCAAAATATTCTTGGTAGTTAAAACTTGTAACTATCAGTAATCATTCAAATTATACATTAAGAGATTGGGGGAACAGCATATAAAAAAAATTATCAAATTGATTTACCTGGATGGGATGATAAATTGCCAAAAAATCTAAAAGGTGCATATTTATATACAAAAAAACGAAAAAGTGTGGCAGGCACAAGTTAAAGCTATATATATAAATTATCTACGGTGTAACTTTAGTGCAACTCTTTGTTATTTATGTGTAACACGTTGTATTTGTGTGCTTTAGGAATAGCATTGAGACGGGGTGGCGCGCGAAAGTAGAATGAAGAGGGTGATGGGTGATGATAAGCAAGAAGTGAAAAGGGAGACGGGACAGAGGAGAGGGTGCGACACATCAGGACAGATAATTTGATAACTATATAGATAACAATAAGATACAGATCCAGCCCGTAAGCTTCAAGCCAGTGTAGTTAAATACACTACCCGGAAATATATCAAACTATATGGTTATATATTTCACCATAATGAAAAATTATTATTGACAGTTAAAATCTGGGATTAAATTTGCCCTCGACAGAATAAAAAATGAAAGGAGAGAATAATGGGCAAAGTGGCAATAACGATCAATGGTTCTGAGGTAAAGAACATTTATCCAGCAGTAACAATAGGAGCGTCTTCAGCGGCGAGTGGAGATGATGTGATTTTATTTATTTTACCGGCGGGTTTGCCGGCGTTTGTGAAGGGAGAATTTAAGAAGCTTGATGAAAAGGCGAAGAATCTGCCGAATCTTGAAGAGATGATGGATGGTTTGCAGGCTTTGGATGTGAGATTACTTGTCTGCGAGCTGGGATTGGGTGTACATGATCTCAGGATGGATGATTTGATAGAAGGATTAGAGGTAGTGGGAGCCACCACATTTGTATCAGAGGCGATAGGGGCAGACCTTTCATTTTCGTTTTAGCAATAAGGGAATATTTACATGAAGAACATGATTGAAGGGTTTTTGAAAACGAGCAAAAAGATAATCAAGGAGGATTATAATGGAAATTAATGAGAGATTGGATTGTAAGGGATTATCATGTCCTATGCCTATCATCAAGCTCAGCAAAGTAATGAAGAAGATGAAGAGTGGCGAGATATTAGAGATGGTGGGTTCGGATCCGGGATCAAAGTCTGACGTGCCTGCCTGGTGTAAAAAGACCGGAAACGAATTTCTGGAGGTTCAAGAAGCGGCGGGAGTTTTTTTGTTTTATATCAAGAAATCATAGGAGCAGAGATGTTTGGAGCGGGAATTTTGCGTGATTTATATGACAGGATATTTGCGAAATCCTGGCCGATGTGGATAGGTGGCATACTATTAGGGCTATTGAACATCCTTTTATTTGTGATCAAATATCCCTGGGGAGCCAGTGGTGGCTACGTTAACATAGGTCAGAACCTGTTTCAATCATTTGGGATAACATCTTTGGGTACCACCACGCCAATCAGTATGCACACCGTGGCGTTATTAAATATCTTCATCGTAGTTGGGGCATTTATATCAGCTTTATTATCCAGGGAATTCGGGATCAGGGTAGCGCCAGCAGGCGAGCTTATCAAAGGTTTCACAGGTGGTTCGCTAATGGGAATTGGAGCAGTGGTGGGGATTGGTTGTACAACTGGAGGTTTTTTTACCGGCGTAGCAGCCTTATCTGGAGGAGCCTTGTTTTTATCTCTGGGATTTTTATCCGGGACAATAGTGTCACTAAAATATCTGTTATGGGAGATGGAGGCTTTACCGGGGCTTAGTATGGGCAAATCTGTAACATTATTTGCCGGCACGAATTCCAAAACCGGTTGGCAGCGGGTGCTGGGCTGGATATTGATAGTTATAGTTCTTTATTTTGTGGGCACTTATACAAGTAAAAGCGGATTAGCCATGAAGGTATTAGGTTGGCATATATTAATTGCCATGATATTGGGAATAGTATTACAGAGATCAAGATACTGCATAGTGAGGGCATTTCGTGAGCCCTTTATGACGGGGGAATCGGAAGCCACAGTGGCAATAATAGTGAGTGTTTTGGTTGCTTTACTGGGATTCACAGTGTTAAAGATATTTGGTGTAGGTAATGCTGCGGAGGTATCTGTACGAGCCATAGAAATGAAATCGGTATATGCTAATTTCTGGTTAAATGCTTTGGCGGGTGGATTCATTTTTGGTCTGGGAATGACGATAGCTGGAGGTTGTGCAGTGGGCACGCTTTGGCGGGCAGGCGAAGGTCATGTAAAGCTATGGTTTGCGGCAATTGGTTTTGTGATTATGGCGGCAGTATCACGGGGTATCATAGTCCCATTTGTGGAAAAATCAGTACCAGCGGGTCTAAGGCGTCAGGAGTATTTAGCTGATTCACTGGGTTACACAGGAGCGGTATTACTGGTGTTATTCATTTTATTATTATGGTATCTTTTTGTGAAATGGAACGAAAAGACGGGTAGATTTTCAGCGTTATAAAGGTGGAACAATAAAAATGAAAGCAATATATATATTGGTCATATCAATGGTGCTGCTAATAATATCTGGTTGTGGAGAGGGATTATCAGGTGGAAATTATTTTGAAGGGGTGAAATCAATGGTATGGGAAGCTAAGCGGGATATCCGAGAGATAGGACAAGAAGACTTGCGATTAATGCTGAAGAGGGGTGAGATTCGCCTTTTGATAGATGTTCGTGAAGCTTCTGAATATGATGCCGGCTATATAAACGAGCCCAGTGAAGACTATGAATTTGCCTATCCGGAAGCCTTTACGGTAAATATTCCGCGAGGTGTACTGGAATTCAAGATAGGGAGTGAGGATTACTGGGACAATGAATTATGGCTTGAGATGCCGGCGAAAGATGAATTACTGGTGCTCTATTGTCGCACTGGCGAAAGAAGTGCTTTAGCTACCCATACACTGCAGAAATTGGGTTATTCAAATGTAATAAATCTGCAAGGGGGCTACAGAAAGTGGCTTGATCCGGATGCACTGGAAGAGGAAGAAGTAAAAAGTGCTGGAGGATGCGGTTAAAAAAAATAAAAGGAGAATATATTATGGGAAAGGGATTAACTGGTTTATTGGTATTAGTGATATTAGGTTCATTAATATTAATCACTTCCTGCTCGAAAGATGAGAGTAAGGAGACGGATTTTGAGAAATTGATCAATTATGTGGAAAGCAACAACATGACACTTGGTGAATTATTAGCAGGCTGGGTGGTTTCAGCGGATACCTCCCTTTATGCAGACAGGGATAATTACTATTTTATGGACTTACGTGGCGGGGATATGAATGAAAATGAGATAGTAGATTTTAATGAAGGACATATAGAGGGTTCTGTGCTGACCAGTTTTGTCACCCTTCTTGAAGATGCAGCCCAATCGCAAGGCAAGCCAATCATAGTTGTTTGCTATACCGGACAGAATTCCGGTCAGGCGGTGATGGCTCTTCGTTTATCTGGCTTTCGCGATGCGAGGATACTCAAATGGGGCATAAGCGGCTGGCATGAAGATTTTGATTTTTGGACGGCAAACACAGCAAATATCACGCATGATAACTGGATATCATCACCGGGTGATCTTGGTGAGAGCAAAGTTTATGATATGCCTGATTTGTCGGCAGTCGGTGGAGACGGGGCAGAAATCCTGGCAGAACGAGTGGCAGCTATGCTTGCGGGAGGATTCAAGGGTTTGGATCGAGACGAAGTGCTTGCTGCACCGGAGGATTATTTTATCAATAATTACTGGGATGCTACTGATGTGGAATATCATGGCAATATCAGAACAGCCTTCAGGATCAAGCCACTTGTGCTGGAAAATCTTGCTGCCGATGAGATAGTGGTTACTTACTGCTGGACAGGGCAGACATCAGCAATGATCACTGCGTATCTAAATGTATTGGGATACAATGCCATGAGTCTAAAATTTGGGGCAAACAGAATAGTGCATGACATTTTGACATCCAATAAGTGGGACAGCAGTTTGGCAGCTAATTTGCCGTATGTGCAATAAGAGCAGATAACCAAATAAAAGGGAGAAATATATGAGCAGGAAAAGCTTAGTGGTTTTTGCCGCGTTACTATTAGCGGGGCAAATATTATTTGGTCAGGGTTGTATGGAAGCATCTTCTGATGAAGGCGTGAACGTGGTGGGATATTTGCAGGCTCAGTATGAATACATGTTTCAGGAAGAAGACGATATAAATAATTTCACCTTTAACCGTGTGAGGGTAGGTGTTGTGGGCAATATTCCTTATGATATCAGTTATTACAGCATGTTTGAATTCAGCCCAAACAAGGGGGATATTCCCTATTTACTGGATGGATTTATCACATATTCACGTTTGAGCCCTTATGTCCAGATTTCACTGGGTCAATTTAAATCACCTTTCAGCTTGGAACTTAATACAGCCTGCCAGGGATTGCACACCATAAACCGTTCTCTGGCAGTTAATGAATTAGTAGCGCCTGATAGAGACAGGGGGTTATTATTAACTGGTAAATATAAAAATTATCTGAGCTATGGACTGGCAATCACTAATGGCACGGGCAGAGATGCTATTGATAATAATGAAAACAAGACCTTTGCCGGCAGAATAGTATTATCACCAATTTCTTATCTTTCTATTGGTGGCAGTTACAAATATGGCACATCACCGCCCGCTGGAGAAGGCGTGGAAAGCGAAGACGAATTAAGCCGTCTGGCGATTGATCTGGAAGCAAAATTTCACAATATTTTAGTGCAGGGCGAATTCATAAGCGGAGAGGACAGAGGTTCATACACGACAGGTGGCGGTTGTGGAGGAGAATCTATTGAATTTCACGAAGGCTCTATAAAGCGTAGCGGTTACTGGTTTCAAGCGATGTATATGACGGGCTGGAATCTGCAGCCGGTAGTAAAATTTGAGAGCTATGATCCCGATACTGATGCAGACAATACAAACTCGGCGAACAGCATAAAAAACACCACCACATTTGGGATCAATTATTTTTTGAATGACTGGACAAGATTGCAGCTAAATTATCTTTACAAGGCAGAAAAGGAATTTGAGGTTTCCAATGATGAGATACTATTTCAGGCACAGGTAAAATTTTAGGAAATGCAGGGGAATAAAATGATAAAAAATCTATTAATCGCAATACTATTGCTTTTAAGCATGCAATTAGCATATACAGACGTAATCACGGCAAAGGATTTATCAAAATCACTCAAAGGGGAAGACATACAGATAATATCTGCCCGAAATCCCTCAGATTATGCCCAGAGGCATATTACGGGGGCTATAAATCTCCATCACAAGGATCTTTATAGAACCGAGGGTGTGGATGCGGTATTGAAGCCGTTAAATGAACTGGCAGAGATTCTGGGAGCAAAAGGCATCACAGAAAGTAAAAAAATAGTAGTATATGATGATGGAGAAAACAAATCTGCCGGCAGGATATACTGGATTTTGAAATATCTGGGTGCGAAGGAAGTGCAGATTCTGGATGGTCACATAAAAAGCTGGATGAAATCCCGCTTACCGGTAACTGATAAAGTTACAGAAGCCAAACCCGTAAAATTCACTCTCAATGTGCAATCGGATATTTATGCATCAATGGATTATGTGATAAAGAACAAGACAGGAGCTGATGTACTTTTGGTAGATGTACGCAGTGCAGATGAATTTGCCGGTATAGATAGCGACGAAATGATTGTGAGAAAAGGTCATATTCCCGGAGCAGTTAATTTTGAATATGAGAATGTGCTGAATGGGGATGGCACATTGAAGAGGCAAAGTGAGCTGCGAGAGATTTTTTTGGCTGCCGGTATCAGCGGAGATAGTGAGATAATACTCTATTGTGCCAGCAGTGTGAGAGCAGGCATAGTATATCTGGCGATGAAATCACTAATGGAGTTTCCACGTGTACGTGTATATGATGGAGCCTATTATGAATGGGAATCCCTCGCAAGTAATCCGGTACAATAATAAAATTATAGCAGAAGTGGATTTTAGCTTCCGATAGTTTCAGGAAGTAATTTTGTGCTTGACAGCATCTAATCGAGATAAAATTTAAAAATCGGACACTGAGGCTGTCATAAAGCATAAGGAACAGGTAGGATTTCGGGAGAAGTCGTAATATATTTGAGAATAGAATTTCAGCAAAAAGCAGCCAGAAATTCTGAGATAAAAAAAAGCTGTGGAGGAATTATGGCAATGAAGACTTTGGATTGTACGGGTTTAAAGTGCCCGCAACCGATTTTAAAGGTGGTAGCCTTTATCCCTAACATGGAAGAAGGCGATATTTTAGAAGTATTGGCAGATTGCCCTTCATTTCCATCAGATATTCAAGCCTGGTGCAATCGTACCGGCAAGACTTTGATGTTCTGTATGGATGATGGAACTGGAACGCATTCAGCCCAAATCCAATTTTAGTAATTTAAAAGCGTATTCACGTGAATACGCTTTTATTTTTTTATTGAGAAATTAAAAAAAAAGATACAAGAGGATATATGAATAATCAGGAATTTAATCCTCGGATAGTGGGTTTTTTGTGCAATTGGTGTACCTATGCAGCGGCTGATATGGCGGGGGCAACCAAGGGTGAGATTTCGCCGTCCTTTAATGTGGTGCGGGTGATGTGTAGCAGCAGGATAGATCACAATCTTTTATTAACTACATATTTCAATGGTGCTGATGGGATTCTGGTAGCCGGCTGACATCCGGGTGATTGTCATTACCAGGTTGGTAATTATTATGCGCGACGGAGATATAGTTTATTAAAGAAAGTGATGGAGTCCTTGAATTTGGAGCCGGAGCGTCTTCAGCTTTCCTGGATATCTGCCTCGGAGGGGAAGCGCTATATCGAAGTAGTCAATGAATTTTCCCGGAAGATACGTGAATTGGGACCCAATCCTCTGAATCAGGCAATTAGATATTAGATAACCGGGGGATACAAAAAATTTGGATTAAGGATATGGCATGAACCCTTCAGAAACAGTATTAGTAATAGGCTCGGGGATAGCAGGTATGGAAGCGAGTTTGATGCTTTCCAAGGCTGGAAAGAGTGTATATCTGGTAGAAAAACTGCCATTAATTGGCGGCAATGTGATAAAAACCGGGGAATCCTTTCCGAATATGGAATGCTCCACATGTCTGGTGGCACCGATACAGCAGGAGATATTGCAGGACAAAAATATAAAAGTGTTCACGGTGAGCAACGTGGACAAGGTAAGGGGCAAAGCGGGTGGTTTTGAGGTAACACTATTAAAACGGGCAAGATATGTGAATATGGAAGCCTGCCTGGGGTGCGGCATGTGTTACCCTGTGTGTCCGGTAACTCAGCCTAATAATTGGGAACAAAATCTTATAGAGAAAAAAGCGATATATGTGGAGTGTGCCGGATCGCTGCCCAATGTACCTGTGATAGATGCGGCATTGTGTTTGCGTTTGAATGGCAGTGAGGAATGTAATCTATGCCAGGAAGCCTGCATGTTTGGGGCAATAGATTTTAGTGAGCAGGATGAGGTTTTGCAGATCGAGGCAGGAGCTATCATTTTGGCAGCGGGATTTGAGGCAATGAAGGCGGAGGTTCTGGAAAATCTGGGTTATGGCATATATGATGGAGTATATACAGCCTACGAACTGGAACGGATACTGGCATCAAATGGACCGACTGAGGGCAAGGTACTTCTGCGGGATGGCGAGAGCAAGCCGCAAAAGGCAGCGATTATCCATTGTGCCGGCAGGAGCAAAGCGGGCTATTGTTCCAATGTATGCTGCACCTATGCGGCAAGACATGCACATTTCTTAAAAGAAAAGCTCCCTGCACTGAAAATATATGACATCTATAGTGATTTATGTTTGCCGGATAAGCGTTTTCAGAAACTAAATACAGAGATACGGCAGAGCAAAGCAGAATATATTTATCAATCAGATTTAGAAAAATTACAAATTACAGAGAATAGCGGCAGGCTGCGGCTAAGTTATCTGGATAACCGGGAAAAGCCTGCGGAGCTTGAGGTAGATATGGTGATCTTAAATATGGCAATTATACCGGCATCAAGCCTGAAAGAATTATCGATAGTACTGGGGATAGAGCTGGACAAATATGGTTTTGTGAAAACACCAGCAGGCGAACCCGGCTCGGTTTGTACAAGCGTGCCGGGAATCTATGTAGCTGGTTGTGCAGAAGCGCCAAAGGACATCCCTTCCAGCGTGATGCAATCGGAAGCAGCAGTGGCACAAGTGATGACATTATTAGAAAGTTAAGGTGGAGCAATGCCTAATAAAATAGGAATTTACGTATGTGAGTGCGGACCAAATATTTCCGGCAGAGTAGATATAGACAGGATTCTGGAGGAATTATCCAGAATAAATGACATAGCGGATACGGAGCTGGTAGTAAAAAGGCATAAGCTCTTATGTTCGGTAGCCGGCAAGGCATATCTGGCAGAGGAGATAAAGGGCAATGGGCTTACGCACCTGCTCTGTGCAGCCTGTTCACCGCGAGACCATGATGCCACTTTTAAGGGAGTATGCAAAAAAGCCGGGTTAAATCCCTACATGTATAAGATAATCAATATTCGTGAGCAATGTGCCTGGATAATATCAGATAAGGATATTGCCACCGATAAGGCAATACGTTATATAAAGTCTGGAATGCAGAGGCTTCTTTATCAGGAGCCTTTAGAGGAAAAATATCTGGATAGCAATCCGGATGTGCTGGTGATAGGTGGCGGAATTGCGGGGATGGAATCAGCCTTGAATCTGGCGGGAAAGTCCCGTCGGGTATTTCTGGTGGAAAAAGCATCGGTATTAGGCGGCAGGTCTTTGGATTACCGCGAGCTTTTACCTAAGCAGGGCAAGAGAGCAGAATTGATCAGGAAAAAAATAGAGGCGGTGCAAAAAAATCCTGATATCAGGGTATTTTGTGATACAGAATTAGCTAAGATAGTAGGTTTTTTGGGCAATTTTGAATTGCAGTTAAAAAATAATATGAGCGGAGAAGAAACAGAATTACTGGCAGGAGCCGTGATTTTGGCAAATGGAAGCGAGCTGGCGAATCCACGTGATTATGCAGGTTATAACTATACAGCCGGCGATGAAGTATACCGGGCAGATGAGATAGAGCAGATGTATAAAGATGGTGGCAAGATAGCGATGCGGTCTGGCGAGCTGCCTGTGAGGGTGGCACTAGTGCACTGCGTGGGCAGGCAGGAAGCTGGCTATTGTTCAAAGATTTGCTGCAATTATCTGCTGAAAATTTCTCATTATCTGCAAGAGCAGGAGGGAATTACAGAGATTACGCATCTGTATCAGGATATGTGTCTGCCGGAAAAAGAAGACCAGGATTACTATAATAAAATAAAGGCAACGGGCTCAAAATTTATACGTGTAACTGCCACGCAGGTGGAAGGCACAAAAGTGACTTTTACAGGTATAGATGGCATTGATAAAACAATTGAGCCGGATATGGTGATATTGGCATCTGCTCTTTTGCCTTCAAAAGAGAATGCATATTTTGCTGAGCTTTTTAATATTGAGCAGCATGAAACTGGATTTTTTCAGGAAGCTCATATAAAAATAAATCCTGTATCCACTAATACAGACGGGGTATTTATTGTGGGCACAAATAGAGGTGCTTGCAATATTTCCGGAGCGATCACTCAAGCCCAGGCCGCAAGCGGCAGAGTGCTTACGCAATTGATCCCCGGGCAGAAAATTATTCCTGAAGTGATGGTTTCTGAGATACTGGAAGCCTATTGTACCGGATGCAAGACCTGTCTGGATGTATGCGTCTATGGTGCTATATATTTTGATAATGAGCGGGGGATATCTGTAGTGAACGAAGCTATTTGCCGAGGTTGCGGAAATTGCGTGGGCAGTTGCCCTTCCGGCTCCATAAGAACGCGGCATTTCACAAATCCGCAATTATTGCAGGAAGTAAAGGAAGCCTTGCGTTAAACGGCAATTAAGATAGAATAATGATCAGAGCTCTTAGCTCTGGATAAAATCGGAGGAGTATTTAATGACAAAAATTCCTCAGCAGGGAGTATTACTAAGCTCTGCCGGCCGGTTCAGGCACGAGATACTGGACTTTATCCGGCAGGCAGCAGAAAAGCGGCTTTTTGACGCAGTGATGCTGCCAATGCGAGTACCCGCGAAAGATTCTTATGCCTGGATAATGATCAGAGATTTTTCGCTTTTACCAGATGCGGTATCAATGTCACCAATAATGCCGGTTAATGCTGCAAAAGCATTAAAAAGCATAACCCGCAAAGGAGAAGGCAATCTTAGAATAGCAGTGCTGATGAGGCCCTGTGAAGTGAGAGCTGCCATAGAGCTCATCAAGCTGAACCAGATACAAAAATCTGACCTGCTCATCCTAAGCTATGATTGCCCGGGTGCTTTGCCTATGCAGGATTATATAAACAATCCAGAATGGGGTGAAGCGGAATTTGATAAAATCCTGGCTGAAAAGCTATGGCATTCGGACATCGTGAAGCCTACGTGCAAAACATGCGACAAATTTTCATTACCGGCGAGCGATCTTCATTTTGGCATTGAGGGTGATAATCTGATATTAGTGGCAAACAGTGTTGAAGGCAAGGCAATTCTGGACGGCATGAATTTATCCTGCCGGCATGATTTGGCAGGCTGGCAGCAGAGAATAGATAAGATAAGCCTTAAACGGGCAGCCGTCAAAGAAGAGACCTATAAAGTGATAAAAACCAAAGTGGATGGTTTTGCAAATCTTCTGGATACGTTTTCCGAATGCATTGGCTGCCATAATTGCCAGAGTGTTTGCCCTATTTGTTATTGCCGGCAGTGCTACTTTGATTCCGCAGCATCCAGACCCAATTCAGACCTCGTGCTAATGCGTACTCAGCGGCAGGGCAGCCTTTCATTACCTCTGGATAGATTGATGTTTCACACGGGTAGAATGGCACACATGAGCCTTTCCTGTGTAGCTTGCGGGTTATGCTCAGATGCCTGTCCGGTTAATATCCCTGTAGCAAAAATATTCAGCTATGTGGGTAGTGAAACTCAAAAAACCTTTGAATATGTGGCAGGTGAGAGCCTTGGTGACGCATTGCCTATGAAGGAGTACAAGGCTGAGGAGCTGGGCGAACTGGGCAATTTGATAAAAAATGCCGAAGCTCATGGGGGAGATCATGAGTAAAGTGATAACGGTAGATAAAGAAAGATCGGAAGAATTAAAGAGCTATTTATCAAAAATGCTTGAGAATGAAAAAGCAGGGGGAGTATTATCATTAAGAAGGCTCAATAATGGCGTCATAGATTACGGCTTGATTTCAGAAGTGGGTCATTTGGAGCATATAGAGCCCTTTTATCCCATAATGCCCGCAAATGCCGGTCAATTATTGAGTCGCTTTACACCGATGGGCAAGCCGATAGTAGCCGTGATAAAACCTTGTGAATTCAGAGCATTTGTGGAAATGGTAAAGCGTAAGCAAATGCGGCGGGAAGATTTTTATATAATCACCTATAGCTGTGGAGGAGTTTATCCTCTAAAGAAAAATGCTGTTACTGATATAGACAGCAGGCTGCAGGAATATGAGCAGGCTCTTTGTGCATTAGAGATACCTGAGGGTATAAGAGCATCCTGCCGAGGTTGCGAGCATTTGTATTCCAGTGAAGCAGACGTGTATATATCTCTGGCAGGCAATGCCGCAGGGAGCATGAAAATCTATCTGCAAAGTGATAAGTCCCTTGAGTCTTCGGGATTCTGGCGAACAGGATCGGAAGACGGCAATTATGATGAAGCCATTTTACACCCTCTTCTGTCAAAGCGGGAAGCAGGTAAAAGGGAGATATTTGCCGAAGTGGATACCGGCATAACAGGTCTTGACGGTCTCATTGATATTTTTGGCAAGTGCATTGGTTGTCATGGCTGCAATTCTGTATGTCCTATCTGTTATTGTGCACTTTGTGATTTTGAATCGTTCAATTATGACTACAATCGGTTGATACTGGAAAAAGAGCTGAGCGAGAAAGGAGCTTTAAGGCTGCCTCCTGACACTTTATTCTTTCATTTGGGCAGGCTTTCACACATGAGTTTTTCCTGTGTGGGCTGCGGCATGTGCTCAGATGTGTGCCCGGCTATGATACCGGTAGCACAGGTATTTAAGAAGATCGGGGAAGAGACTGCTGCGATGTTTGATTTTGTGTCCGGCAGAAGCATCAGCGAAGAAATTCCCGTGATGATCTACAAAGAGGAAGAATTTCCGGAACTGGGGGAATAGAAAATGAAAGAAGATTTTTCACCCAAGATACTGAGTTTCTTATGCAAGTGGTGTTCCTATACAGGAGCAGACCTGGCAGGGATAAACCGTATGCAGTATCCCACGGCGATCTTGCCTGTCAAGGTAATGTGTTCCAGCAGAGTGGACCCGGTATTTTTAATCAAATCTTATTTGCGTGGTGCAGATGGCATTTTGGTAGGCGGCTGACATCCCGGGGACTGCCATTACCAGGTTGGTAATTACCACACTCGCAGAAGAACAGCAATCGTGAAAGCGATATTTAAGACACTGGGTCTGGAAGATGAGCGGCTGCGTCTCACCTGGATATCTGCCTCTGAGGGTCAGAAATTTGCTCAGGTGGGAAATGAATTTACCGATAAGATAAAACTAATGGGTGAAAATCCTGTAAAAAGAAATATATTTTTATAGATTATTGAGGAAAAAATGAGTCATAAAAGCAGGTCTGTGATTGTAGTGGGAGCTGGAATATCAGGTATTCAGGCAGCTCTTGATCTGGCAGAAACAGGATTACAGGTACACTTGATAGAAGAATCACCCACGATTGGCGGCAGAATGCCTCAACTTGATAAAACCTTTCCCACCAATGATTGTTCCATGTGTATTCTGGCACCCAAGATGAGCGAATGTGCCCGGCATCCAAATATTAAAATTCATATAAAATCCCAGATATCTTCTGTGGAGGGCGAGGCAGGTGATTTCACAGTAAAAATTATCGAATTTGCCAAGTACGTGGACCCTGTAAAGTGCGTATCCTGCGGGATATGTGAAACCAGGTGTCCGGTGAAAGTGGAGGATGAATTTGATGAGGGTTTGCGGAAACGGGGCGCAATATCGCGCTATTTTCTGCAAAGCATACCCTCGGAATACACAATAGACCCCGAAAAATGCCTGAAACTTACGAAAGGTGTATGCGGTATTTGCGAAAAAGTGTGCCCGGCTCAGGCAATAAATTATCTGGATACAGACCGTGAATTGGCATTAAAAGCCGGGGCAGTAATCCTGGCAGCGGGAATAGATGCTTTTAATCCCATAGGATTCGGTCATTTCAATTATAAGGGCTCACCAAACGTAGTCACTTCGCTGGAATTTGAGCGAATGCTTTCCGCTTCGGGACCTCTGGGCGGGCACGTGGTGAGAGCTTCTGATCACAAAGAACCGGACAGCATTGCCTTTATCCAGTGCGTGGGTTCTCGCGATGAAAGCATAGACCATAACTATTGCTCCAGTGCCTGCTGCATGTTTGCAATCAAAGAGGCAATAATTGCCCAGGAACATATCAAGGGATTACAGGCTTCCGTATTTTATATGGATATCCGGGCATACGGCAAAGATTTTGATAAATACTACGAAAAAGCCAAAAATCAATATGGCGTGAAATTTATAAAATCCAAAGTTGCAGAGATCACAGAAAATGAAGACAGCTCCTTAAAATTAAAATATGTTTTTGAAAATGGAGAAATAAAATATTCTGATTATGATCTGGTAGTGCTTTCTATAGGACTTGAGCCCAGAAAAAATATTGGAGCTTTAGCAGAAAAACTGGATATTAAATTGAATGAATACGGTTTTTGCCGCACGGATGCTTATGAGCCGCAAAAAACTACCCGCGAAGGCATTTTTGTTTGTGGGGCGATGAATGGACCAAAGGATATCCCGGAATCTGTGACCACAGCTTCCGGGGCAGTGGCTGAGGCTCTTAGATATCTGCAGGTAGACAGGCAGGATATTACCGAAGACAAAGAAGCGGTGCCGGAAAAAGAGGTGCGAGGCGAAAGACCCAGAATTGGAGCATTTGTCTGCCATTGCGGCATCAATATTGCCGGAGTGGTAGATGTGAAATCTGTGGCAGAATCCGCCAGAAAACTGCCCTTTGTGGAACACGCAGAAGACCTGATGTATGCCTGTTCGCAGGACTGTATGAATACTATCAAGCAGAGGATAAAGGAGCATGATCTGAACAGGATAATTGTGGCTGCCTGCACTCCACGTACTCATGAGCCACTTTTCCGCGATACTATTTCCGAAGCAGGACTTAATCCCTATCTCTTTGAGATGGCAAACATCAGGGATCAATGCAGTTGGGCACATATGAACGAACCGGAGCTGGCAACTCAAAAAGCCAAAGACCTTGTGCAGATGGGAATTGCCAAAGCCCGAGAACTCATGCCGTTACAGAGATTGCCGATTGATATCAATCCTCAGGCTCTGGTGATTGGTGGCGGACTGGCTGGCATGACATCCTCTTTGTCTCTGGCAGATGCCGGGTTCAAGACATATCTGGTGGAGAGAGAACCAGAGCTGGGCGGAAATCTGAAAAATATCTATTTTAATTTTGGCAGTGACCCGCAGCAGCTTTTGCAGGATACGGTAAATAAGATAGAAAATCACAAACTCATTCAGGTGTATAAGGAAGCAAAAATAGAAAACATTGATGGTTTTATTGGCAATTACACAACAAATCTGTCTTTGGGCAAAGAAGGGAAAAGAGAAAAAATCGAACACGGCATAGTGATTGTAGCTACCGGTGGAAATGAGCATAAAACCAAAGAATATCTTTATGGAGAATCTGGGCGGATAATCACTCAGGTAGAGCTGGAAAAAATGCTGCATGATGAGGATTTTCCCAAGCCCAAACTGCGAAATGTGGTAATGATCCAGTGCGTGGGCTCCCGTGAAGAAGGCAGAATGTATTGCAGCCGCGTCTGCTGCACCAAAGCTGTAAAAAATGCCCTCAATCTAAAGAAAAAATTTCCTAATCTTAATATCTATATCGCCTACAGAGATATACGCACCTATGGGTTCCGCGAAAAATATTATGCTCAGTTGCGGGATCAGGGAGCCATGTTTGTGCATTATGCTTTAGATAACAAGCCAAAAGTAATGCTTTTGGATGAATATGATCCCGATAGTGTGGTGAACGTTACGGTTTTTGATCCTATAATGAATAGAGAAGTGGAAGTGGAAGCAGACCTTTTGGTGCTGGCGACCGCAATTGATGCGCCGGAGAGTAATATTGAGCTGGCAAAGATGCTGAAGATTTCATTGAATACCGATGGCATGTTTTTGGAGGCACATGTAAAGCTGCGTCCGGTGGACTTTGCTACTGAAGGAGTATTCGTTGCCGGACTTGCTCACAATCCCAAAGATATGGATGAGAGCATCACGCAGGCAAAAGCCGCTGCCAGCCGAGCTATTACATATCTGAGCAAAAAATCTATTCTTGCAGAAGGCACAATCACCGAAGTGAATGAAAGCAGATGTTCCGGGTGCGGATATTGTGAAGCAATTTGTGCCTATAATGCCATAAAAGTGGATCCGGAAAGGGGAGTAGCGGTTATCAATGATGCCTTATGCAAAGGTTGTGGTGCCTGTGTAGCATCCTGCCGCTGTGCTGCCCTCAATTTGCGGGGCTTTAGTAACCAGCAGATGTTTTCCGTTTTTGATGCTTTAGATATGATAGATATAAAAGGATACTAGAGTGAAAGCTGATAAGATAACATTATATCAGGAGAAAGAATAACATGGAAGAATGGCAACCAAAAATTTTAGCCATTTTGTGCAACTGGTGCTCTTATGCCGGTGCAGATTTGGCAGGTGTATCCCGCATGCAATATCCGCCAAATGTGCGAGTGCTCCGCGTGCCGTGCTCAGGACGGGTTGACCCTCTTTTTATCGTGAAATCCCTGCAAAGCGGTTTTGATGCTCTGCTGGTATCCGGCTGACATCCCGGGGACTGCCATTACCTGTCAGGTAATTTCATCGCCCGTAGACGGTATTCTACGATAAAACCCCTGCTGGAATTCATAGGCATAGAGCCGCAGCGAGTGCAGTTCTCCTGGATTTCTGCCGGTGAAGGTGAACGTTTTGCCGATATTATCACCCGGATCACTGCCGAGATAAAGACTATAGGTCCCGCAACCAGGCTTGTGAAAGGAGAAAAGAAGAAATGATCGAACTGCAGGAAAAAATCCGAGAACTTCTCAGAAGCGGGGAAGTAGATTTAGTGATAGGCTGGGAAGGTGGTTCTTTACCCCTGGTTTCCACTCCAGTATTCATCAATTGTGAAGAAGATGCAGACAAATTGATCTTCGATCCTACCTGCCGCAATAATCTCTCGACCTATCTCACCAAAGACCGCCGCAGACTGGGCAAAGAATATGATAAAATTGGTATCGTGGCAAAGGGCTGTGATGCCCGTTCTATAGTTCTGTACGTTACAGAAAACCAGATTAAGCGTGATAAGGTGGTTATTATCGGAGTACCTTGCCAGGGTGTGATAGAGGCAAAAAAGATCATCAATATCACTGAAGGTAAAGAAGTTTTGGCTAAGGAATTTTCCGGTGATTCCATCATTTTGAAGGGTCGGGATTTCCAGATAGAAATACCCTTGAAAGATGTTTTGCGTGATTGCTGCCTGAGCTGCCGCTATCCGGATGCCCCTGTATATGACTATTTTATAAAAGAACCCCGCGGCGAACAGGATATGCCCGAAGAATACAGCGATATTGAGGAATTTGAGAAAAAGCCGGCAGCCGAAAGATGGCAAATCATCAAAGAGGAATACTCGCACTGTATCCGCTGCTATGCCTGCCGAAACGTGTGCCCCGCCTGCTATTGCAACGAATGCTTCGTGGATCATAATGATCCCCAGTGGATTGGGAAAACACCGGAAGTAACTGATAATATTATTTTCCATTTGATCAGAAATCTGCACCTTGCCGGAAGATGCGTGGATTGCGGTGCCTGCCAGAGTGCCTGTCCGGTGAATATAAATCTGAGACCCATGAATAAAAAGGTGGAAAAAGAAATGAAAGAACGCTTTGGCTATACTTGCGGACTGGATATTAATGAAAAACCCGCCATGGCTAGCTATCGTGAAGACGAAAAACAAGACTTTATAATGGGATAATTATGGTAAAAATAAGAATTGATCAATTACCGCATTTAATTGAGTATCTGCAGGAAAAATATCAAGTGTATGCACCTGTGAAATTTGGCAAAGAGACGGCATTTCGACCTATTAAATCCGCCAGACAGATAGATAATTCTCAATTAAATACCACTCTCAATCCCAAGGAGATATTCTTTCCTCAATCTGAAGTGCTGTTTTCCTATGACGAAAACGGCATAAAAACACCCCCGGCGTTAGATAAACCTGTTGCTGTGTGGGGGATGCGGGCTTGCGATGCCAAAAGCATGAGAATGCTGAACCAGGTTTTTGCTAATGCCTATCAGATGCCGGATAAGGATATGTATAAAGATCCGTATTGGATAGAGAAATATCGAGATTGTCTGCTTTTTACTACCGGCTGCAACGAACCACTCTCCACCTGTTTTTGCAATTGGTTTGACAGCGGTCCCTTTGATAACAGCAGCTCAGATATATTTGTGATAGATACAGGAGAAGACTATCTGCTGCGGGGTATCAGCGACCGCGGCAAAACTTTTCTCGAAGATTACAAAGATGCCGAGGAAAACACGGAAGAAGATTGCTTGATTGCCCAAAAACTGCAAGTTAAAGCAGAATCATATTTATTGCCAGCCCTTGATATCTCCGGGCTAAAAGAAAAACTCGATGGGTTATGGAACGATCATATCTGGGAAGAAGTTAGCGCCAAGTGCATTAATTGCGGAGCCTGTGCTTATATTTGCCCTACCTGCCATTGCTTCGATGTTTCCGATGAAGGTAAGGGAGATAAGGGGAAAAGAGTAAGATTATGGGATTGCTGCATGTTTCAGCTTTTTACCAAAGAAGCATCGGGGCATAACCCGCGTGACCTTTCAACAAACCGCGTTCGCCAGAGGGTCATGCACAAATATAACTATTTTGTGGAAAATTATCAAAAATTTCTCTGTACCGGCTGCGGCAGATGCATACTGGTGTGCCCTGTAAATCTTGATATCCGTCAGGTTATAAAGAAAATTTTATCATCCGAGAAATCTTAAATAAGGATTATATATATGCCTAATACTTATATTCCCATCCCAATGAAAGTGGAGAGGATTATCAATGAAGACCCGGATAAAACTCTTCGTACCTTTGATCTCTCTTTTGTGAATAAGGAAGATGAAGCTGCATTTAGCTATATGCCGGGGCAGTTCTGCGAATTTTCTATTCTCGGTAAAGGTGAATCTCCCTTTGGCATTGCCTCATCTCCCACAGAAAAAGGAATTATCAAATTCACTGTAAGCCGCACCGGCTCAGTCACCCGTGAGATCCACTATCTTAAGGAAGGTGACCTTGTGGGCATCCGGGGTCCTTTGGGTAACTGTTATCCGGATAATCTGCTACGGGGAAAAAACGTGGTGATTATCGGCGGCGGTTTTGCTTTCACCACGTTGCGTTCTATGATTGTCTATATGCTCGATCACAGAGAAGAATATGGTGATATCACGGTTATCTATGGCGCTAGAACTCCCCGGTTTTTTATCTTTAAAGAAGAAATAGCCGCCTGGGAAAAACGAGACGATATCACCTTGCATCTCACAATTGATAAGCCATTTCCCGGCTGGGATAAATTGACAGGTTTCGTGCCTGCCGTCACTAAGGAAGTAGGGTTAAATCCTTCTTCTTGTGTGCTGGTCTGCGGTCCGCCCGTGATGATAAAATACACCCTGCCAGTGCTTTCAGACCTCGGCTTTCCAGATAATAGAATTTTCACCTCGCTGGAGCGGAGAATGAAATGTGGTATAGGGAAATGCGGTAGATGTGGTATTGGCTCAAAGTATATCTGTATAGACGGTCCAGTATTTTCTCTGGAAGAGCTCAAAAAAATCCCCGAATCTTTTTAGTAAGGAGCAGATAGATGGAAAAAATAATACTTAAGGAAATGGACTCAAATTTCAAAAATGAAATTGCTGCCCATCCGGGTGCCGAGCATTTTAAGCAATGCTTCACCTGTGGCACCTGCACTGCAGCCTGTCCCGTTGCAGAAGTAAATGAGGAATACGACCCCCGTAAAATTATCAGGATGGCACTTCTGGGTATGAAGGACGAAGTGCTTTCATCTGATATTCTCTGGATGTGTTCCCGCTGCTACACCTGTTATGCTCTCTGTCCGCAGGGGGTAAAATTCACCGATGTGATTGGGGTTTTACGTGATATGGCAATCAAGCAGGGTTACGCAAATAAAGAGAGAAATCAGCAGATCAGAGAACTCGATAAATTTGTACAAAAGTTGCGGTGCCAGCTCATCACCAGCAAATTGCATCCTGATGAGCAGAAAAATAAAGAACTTTTTGAAAGCCTGAAAATTGAGTTGGATAATAAATGGTAAAGAGTAAATGGTGAACTTAATTAGATTCTCAGGAAATTCGTTTCCTAAGGAGCAGGATATAAATGGAAAATAAAAAAGTAGGCTCAGTGCTCGTGGTTGGTGCCGGGATTGCAGGCATACAATCTTCACTCGATCTTGCCGCTTCCGGCTATAAAGTATATCTTCTGGAAAAAACCCCTGCTATTGGTGGCATTATGGCTCAGCTTGATAAAACCTTTCCCACCAATGATTGCGCCATGTGCGTGATCTCGCCCAAACTCGTGGAATGTGGTAGACATCTTAATATTGAATTACTCACTACCTCCGAACTGATTGATCTAAAAGGAGAAGCAGGAAATTTCAGAGCTCGTATATATAAGCATCCCCGTTTTGTAAACCTTGATGCCTGTACGGGGTGCGGAGAATGCGTCACGGTGTGCCCTATTCAAACCGTATCCGTTTTTGATGAGCAATTAGTCAATAAAACAGCTATATATAAACCCTATGCCCAGGCATCACCTAATGCTTTTGTGATTGATAAAAAAGAAACGGCACCCTGCCAGATTGCCTGTCCTTCAAATATCCACGTGCAGGGTTATGTAGCTCTCGTGGCAGAAGGAAAATATAAAGAAGCCTATGATCTTATCAGGCGCAATAACCCTTTCCCCTCGGTATGTGGGCGAGTTTGCTTTCATCCCTGTGAAAGCGAATGCCGCCGTGGAGAATATGACCAGCCCCTCGCTATTGCTTCAATTAAAAGATTTATTGCCGATTACGTGCATGCTCACCATAGTGAATTTGAAAAAAAAGATGCTCCCTTACTAAAAGATAAAGAAAAAATTGCAGTTATAGGCGCCGGACCCGCCGGGCTTACTTCTGCCTTCTATCTGGCAAAAAAAGGATATCAGGTTACAATATTTGAAAAAGATTCCCAAGCCGGCGGCATGATGCGTTCCTGCATACCGCCCTACAGGCTCTCGCGCAAGGAACTTGACTGGGAAATAGATCAGATACTGGCTGAAGGTATAGAGCTTAAGTTAAATCATCCTCTAAATGCCGCCAGCGATATTGAGAACCTGCGAAATCAGGGCTACAAAGCCTTTTATATTGCCATAGGAGCCCAGAAAAGTTTGTCTCTACGCATCAAAGGAGAAGACCTCGATGGTGTTTATGGCGGAATAGATTTTCTGAAAAAAGTTAATTATAATAAACAGGTTTCGCTGGGCAAAAAAGTAGCCGTGATCGGTGGCGGAAACACTGCTATAGATTGCGCTCGCACAGCCCGGAGACTTGGCAGTGAGGTTACCCTTATCTATCGCCGCACCCGTCGTGAAATGCCGGCAGAAAAACATGAGATCATAGCTGCTTCCGAGGAAGGCGTAAAACTTAAATTCCTCACAAACCCGGTAGAAAATATTGGCGAAAATGGCAGACTTACTGCGATTAAATTTGCTGAAATGGAACTGGGTGAAAAGGATGAAAGCGGCAGAAGACGCCCTAAACCTACTGGGAAATATTTCACTGAAAAATTTGATAATATGCTGGTAGCCATATCGCAGATTCCCGACCTGTCAATCATCAAAGATTCAGAGGTAGAAGCCACCCGCTGGAATACTATAATTGCAGATAGCACCACGCTTCAAACTAGCTCACATGATATTTTTGCCGGTGGTGATGTGGTGCTGGGACCTGCCTCAGTTGTCCAGGCTATAGGTCATGCTTACGAAGCTGCACTCTCTATAGACTGCTTTTTGCGGGGAGAGGACATGGGGGCAGGCAGAACAGATAAAAATCTGCTGCCGGCACGTGAATATCAAACCTATGTTCCCACTCAAAACAGGATAAAGATGCGGACTCAATCGCCCCAGGAGAGAGTGCAAAACTTTAAGGAAATGGATTTGGGCTTCTCAGAAGAAGAAGCCCAAAAAGAGGCAGGACGCTGCCTGGAATGCGGAATTTGCTCCGGCTGCCTCCAATGTGAAATTGCCTGTGAAGCTGATGCCGTTCTGCATGATATGAAGGGTGAAACTCTGGAAATTTCAGTAGGTTCTGTGATAGTTGCCACGGGAGCAGATAAATATGATCCCACCCCTATGCACGAATATGGCTATGGAAAATTTCCCAATGTAGTCACTTCTATCCAATTTGAGCGTATATTGGCTGCCTCGGGTCCCTTTGAAGGGCATCTGCAAAGGCCCTCAGATGGCAAAACCCCGGTTAAAATTGCCTGGATACAATGCGTTGGCTCGCGTACACAAGATTCGCACATGCCCTATTGCTCATCTGTATGCTGCATGTATGCCATGAAAGAAGCTCTTATCGCCAAAGAACATGTTCCCACGGTAGAACCTACAATTTTTTTCATGGATATCAGAGCACATGGCAAGGATTTTGATAAATATTATGATAAGGCAAAAGATATTGGTGTACAATTTAAACGGGGACGGATTGGCAAGATTAGAGAGATCAGTGAAACAAAAAATCTTGAGCTTTTCCATGTTCATGATAATGGCATCCTGGAAATTGAAGAATTTGATCTGGTTGTCCTATCTGTAGGCTTGCATCCACCTAAAGATATTATCAAACTAAGCGATGCGCTCAAAGTGAGACTGAATGAATATAATTTTATTGATCACATTGGCATTTCACAAATAGACACAACCAGAGCCGGAGTTTTTGTCTGCGGTCCTGCTGTATCTCCCAAGGATATCCCCGAGACCGTGATGCAGGCTTCAGGAGCTGTGGCTGGAGCAGCAGAAATCCTTGCCGATGTGCGACATACTCAAATCAATGAAAAGGTATATCCGCCCGAACGCTCCGTTTATGGTCAAAAACCGCGTATCGGTGTATTTGTCTGCCATTGCGGTATAAATATTGGCAGTATTGTGGATGTCCCCGCTGTTGTAGAATTTGCCAAAACACTGCCAAACGTAGTTTATGCTGGCGAAAACCTTTTTACCTGTTCCCAGGATACTCAGCAAAGCATGAAGGAAATTATCGATGAATACAAGCTCAATCGTGTAGTAGTCTCTTCCTGCTCACCAAGTACTCACGAACCCCTCTTTCAGGAGACCCTCCGCGAAGCCGGGCTAAATCCCTATCTCTTTGAAATGGCTAATATCAGAAACCAGTGCAGTTGGGTGCATCGCGAGGATCATGACAAGGCAACTGAAAAAGCCAAAGTGCTCACTAAAATCGCTATAGGAAAATCCAGATTGCAGGAACCTTTGCATTCTGTTGCCCTGGACGTTATTCAGAAAGCCTTAGTTATCGGCGGCGGATTGGCAGGCATCACTGCTGCTCTCTCTATTGCCCGGCAAGGTTTTGAAGTGGCTCTTATTGAACGAAGCGACCATCTGGGTGGTAACTTGATAGACCTCACTAAAACCAGCGAAGGAAAATCTGTTAAAGATTATCTTGAAAGCCTAATCTGCCAGATTGATGATAATCCCAGAGTAAAACTCTTCCTGAATACTACAATCAAAGAAATCAATGGCTATATCGGAAATTATTGCACGACCCTTCTTACCGGTGATATAAGCCTTAATTATGAGCATGGGGTGATTATTATCGCCACCGGCGGCATCGCCTCCCAGCCACATGATTATCTCTATGGCGCAAATAAAAACGTGATCACACAGCAGGAACTTGAGCATGATCTTGAAGATGAGCCCGACAAATATAAGAAATTAAAAAACACAGTCTTTATCCAGTGTGTGGGCTCACGCAATGAGGAGCATCCCTATTGCTCGCGCATCTGCTGCTCACAGGCGGTAAAAAATGCTGTCACTCTCAAAAAACTTAACCCCAAAATGGAAATCAGTATCATCTATCGCGATATCAGAACCTTTGGCTTCTATGAAAAATATTATCAGCAGGCTCGACAGATGGGTATTATTTTTATCCGCTATACGGAAGATGAACCCCCAGAAGTGAGGGCAGACGCAGATGATAAGCTCTATATCTCTATGAAAGATCATATTTTGGGCACAAAGATAACCCTTAATCCCGATAAGATATTCCTCTCACCGGCGATTATCCCGCAAGCCGATGCAGCAAAACTTTCACAAATGCTCAAAATCCCGCTTAATGACGATAATTTCTTTATGGAAGCTCATGTTAAATTAAGACCGGTAGATTTTTCCGCCGAAGGCATTTTCCTGGCAGGGCTTGCCCACTCACCCAAAGGTATGGAAGATTCCATCTCACAGGCAAAAGCTGCTGCTGAAAGAGCATGCATCATCATCAGCTCCAAAGAATATATCTCCGAAGCAGTTATCGCACAGGTTGATCTTGATATGTGTGCCGGCTGCGGCATGTGCGTAGCGGTCTGCCCCTATGATGCCCCGATACTCTTCTGGCGAAACGGTAGAGAATATGCCCATGTGAATTCTGCTCTCTGCAAAGGCTGCGGTAGCTGTGCCGCGATATGCCCATCAGGAGCAATGCAGCAACTTGGCTACAAGGAAGAACAGACCCTGGCTATGATGACAGAAGCTTTGGAATTATGGTAATATTTCACCTGATTTTATAAGCTGTCATGGGATAATATTTTACAGGATGGGCATCCCTATACCGTTGTCTAAATATAAGATGGTCTATTTTTGGCTTCTCAGTTCATTTATCAAGAATATCAGACGGGCTTTACGCAGCGTTTCGTAGGGAATGGTGCCTTGATAGGATTCATAAACAGGTTTCAGGAAATCAGAACCGAGGCGCTTGAAGCGGGGTAAGATTTCGTTAAGTACAGATTCGGAGGGGAAATTATCATCGCTGTCCGGCAGGCGGTTCAAGTCATTACCAAACTGGACATAAGTTTGCAGGTGCTTAAGAACCGTATCTTCAGTGACACTCGATTTTTGAGCAATTTCAGGAATGCTGTTCCCCGAATTGAATAATTCTCCAATTTCTATGTATCTGTGAGTTGTCTTCTGTCTTGCGGATTTTTTTATTTCTTTTTTATTATGTAACTTGGCATACTCTGAGATAATCGGTAAAAAGTGATGAGCATATACCTTGCATTTGGTTTCGCCAAAGCCATGGATACTCAAAAGGCTTTCCTGTGAGTGCGGCAGGTAAAAAGCCAATTCCTGAAGTGATTTATCAGGCAGGATTACATACGGGGGCACATTTTTGTCATCAGCCAGTAATTTCCTTTTTTGTCGCAGTAATTGAAATAATTTTTCATCATACTCGATTGCGATTTTTTCCGGAAGAAGCGGCTTCTCTTCTTTCCGTAATCTACCGAGATATTTATCTTTTCCATTCAAAATATCCCAGGCTTTATCCGTGAGTATCAGCGAGCCATGTTGCGGATCACGCCTGATCACTTTCGCACTAGCCAGCTTGCTGTAAAGCTCCATCCATTGTGTCTTGCTTAGCTCCTTCCCAATATTATAGGTGGAGAGCTTGTCATGATTATTTTCCAAAATTCTCTTTTCACTTGACCCTCTCAGGATATTGATGATATAGCTGGCACCAAAAATCTGCCTTGTCCGCCAGATGCAGGAAAGAAATTTTTGAGCCGGGATTGTGAGATCCTCCTTTTCCTGATCCCCCGTCAGGCAGTTATCACAATTATGGCAATTTTGTTTTTTGTATTCTTCACCAAAGTAATTAAGCAGTATCTGCCTGCGGCAAACATCTGCTTCACAATAGCGGATTATCTGCTGCAAAAGCTCGGTTTCATGCCTCTGAGACGGCTCATCTTTATCTCTGAAAAAATACTTGATCTTAGCTATATCTCCATAATTAAAAAGAAGCAGGCATTGAGAAGGTTCTCCATCGCGACCAGCTCGACCTATCTGCTGATAGTATGTTTCTATATTCTTGGGTAAATCTGTGTGCAGAATATAGCGGATATTTGGCTTATTGATACCCATGCCAAAAGCTATCGTCGCTACCATTATCTGAACGTCATCACGCGAAAAAGTCTCCTGATTCTGCAAACGCTCTGCATCACTTAAACCCGCATGATAAGGCAGCACAGAAAAATTATGCTGTCCCAGAAAATGAGTGTATTCATCTACCTGCTTGCGGGTGCCACAATAGATAATCCCGGATTGTTCGGGAAATTTCTTAATAAATGATACCATTTGGCGGCGAATATCAGCCTTGATATCAACTTCCAGAAACAGGTTCGGTCTATTAAAACTGGAAACAAAGATATTTTCTGCTTTTATTTTTAAAATCTGGGCAATATCATGCCGTACGCGGGTAGTGGCTGTAGCAGTGAGAGCTAATATCACAGCAGAAGGAAATTTTTCTCGTAAAAGTGTAAGCTGCCTGTATTCAGGACGAAAGTCATGCCCCCATTCCGAAATGCAATGCGCTTCATCAACCGTTATCAAGCTGACTGGAATCCCCTGCAAAAGCCAAAGCAGACGGTCTGTTAGCAGAGTTTCGGGTGCCACATAAAGCAATTTGTAGTCCTTGCGCGATATTTCTGAAATTGTGGCTTCATACTTGGATTTTGGAAGAGAGCTATTTAAACAGGTAGCTTTGATGCCATACTCTATCAATTGATCTACCTGGTCTTTCATAAGACTAATCAAAGGCGAGACTACGATAGTGAGCCCCTCAAATATGAGAGCCGGTATCTGATAACACAGCGATTTTCCACTGCCTGTAGGCATAATACCTAAGCTGTCGTTTTTATTCAGAAGGTTCCTGATAAGTGGTTCCTGCAAATCTCGGAACTCATTATAACCAAAAACCGTTTTTAGTATCTGACGTATTTTCTTTTCCATATTTAAAATCTGCAAGCTAACCAAAATTCGTCAAATGTTTTTTTTTGAAGTGACCGGCAATTCCCCTGCCTGCTGAAGAAAATGCTGAAAGCAAAAGCAGCATGAGAATAAATCTAATAATCAATTCGCCGGAATATCAGATAAATATGCAGATTATCGAGATGAATCTTTGCACTGAATTAATTTATACCACAAAAACAATTAGATGCGGGGAGCTTACCTGGAAAAGATGAAAAACTTGACTTGATTCTATCTTACAATCGTCTGGGGCAGTAGAGTATGATAATGAAAAGGGAGAAATTTTATGATTACCGGAGCAGCTTTTGAGAATTTTGGTCCTATAAAAGAGATTAGGTTAGACAGTATAGGAAAAATCAACCTGGTAATTGGGCAAAATGGCAGCGGAAAAACTTTTTTACTGAAAGCCTTGTATTGTGCTACGCGGACACTGGAAGAATACAAGCGTGGGAACGAACAGCGAACAGCTGCTGATATATTGAAAGATAAGTTATACTGGACTTTTCAAGTAGATAAAATTGGTGACATCGTAGCAAAAGGGGCGATAGATAAATTAACCGCCTCTATGAATTTTGACGGTAATGAATTTAGTTATTCCTTTGGTAAAGAGACAACAAAACAGATCAGTTTTTTAGAAAACCATGTTACTCCATTGCAGAGTAATTCAATTTTTATACCTGCAAAAGAAGTTATATCTTTGCAAAAAATTATTCTAAAGACCCGGGAAGTAGATAAATTGTTTGGATTTGATGACACGTATCTTGATTTGGCAAGAGCATTACGGCAAACTTTGAAAAAAGGAAAGAATTATGCAGTTTTTTCAAGGGTACGAGAGGAATTAAAAGATATTGTAGGTGGTAAACTTGAGTATGAAGAGACAGCGGAAAATTGGGTATTTCGTAATGATAAAAATCAAAAGTATGATGTTGGGGTCACGGCTGAAGGAATCAAGAAGATAGCTATCTTGGATACTTTACTCGGCAATCGTTTTTTAGACACTAAATCTATAATTTTTATTGACGAGCCGGAATCTGCTTTACATCCCAAGGCAATAGCCAAACTGCTTGATATTATTTACTTATTGTCCGATTGCGGCATTCAGTTTTTCCTTGCCAGCCACTCCTATTTCGTCATTAAAAAGTTGTTTCTAATAGCTCATAAAAAGCAGATAGATATTTCGGTTATCTCCTGTGAAAATAATGGATGGGAAATAGAGAATCTGAAAGACGGTATGCCGGAAAATTCTATTATTAATGAATCAATTAAATTATATGAAGAAGAAGTAGATAGCTCTATATGACAGCAAGAAACTACGTTACAGAATCAGAAATGAAATTTTTCACGGGAAATCCTGACAAGTTTTTCTATATAGAAAAAAGCGAAACATATAATAAAATAAAAAAAGGCGTCGCAATTGCTGAATTTCTTTATTTGAAAGAAAAGAGGGGTAGAAGAGTCATACATATCATCGAGGCAAAATCGAGTTCATATTTGTGTTTGTGATCAAGAAGGCAGAAAAAATATGGCTGCCTGATATCAGAGATGCTCTTCTTAAGCAAATGAGGATATCTATCAATAATAAAACCTGGGCTATTTCTGCCAATCCGGTAATTGTATTAAATGCCGATATGGCAAGAGGAAAGGGAATCATTGAATAGTCATCGCATTATGCTGAGAGAGGGGAAAAAAGATATTATTTTTGCGAATAATTAGAAAACTTTTTTACGTTTTTTGAGGATCACCTTATTATAAAGCATTAAACGCTAAGGCTGATGCCACAGATTATACAGTTCAGCGCTGATAATGTTAGGTGAAGTTGAGAAAATCTGAGAATGGATTGCTAATGTATTTGAGATGATAAGAAATATCAATTCTGATAGTTCAACTCCCTTTAGGATTTAGATCAGAATTTATCTTGAATCCACAGGTTTCGCTTTGCTTACCGCCAAAAAATACTATTGCGAAGGTCTGGCGACCAATAACTTCATAAGTACAATATTCCAAACCAGCAAATAAATTTTGGGTGAATGGGAGTGATTTTAAAAAATCAGGCACTCCCTGGTTTTATAATTTTTGGTATTGTTAAATGGTTCATATTATGCGAGATAAAGATTGTTGTTAAGGTCAACCATTGTATATTGACACCCAGATATTTGAAGGCAGGATATGGTTATGGAAAATGGAAGGGGATAAAACTTGGTCAATCATAGAGACAGCAAGCTCGATCGCAATGGTGACAGCCAATAACTTCACAAGTTCAATATTCCAAACAAACAAACAAATTTCGGGAGTATGCCAGATTGGCTGAATAAATAGCCAAAAAATCAAAAAGGAGCAAATATATT
>CAZRXY010000035.1:0-15750 GCA_964604155.1 uncultured Candidatus Cloacimonadota bacterium
GGATGGTCTGTTTTGGTCGCTTCGAAGAGGATAAGAGGCGAAGAGCAGTGGTAGGACGGATGCTGAGCATAAAATTTCCCGAGCTAAACGCACGCGGCATTTCATCCAACATTCAAAATTCATAATTCAAAATTATCCATCATCCCTGTAGGGTGATTTTTGAGGCAGGCACAAAAAAAATCCGGGGGTATGCCAGACAACCAATTTAATACTTGCCAATTATCTAATTATTTGCTTTTCTCGTCCTGAGATTTTGTAATCACTTAGCAGCGGGAGAAATATATGGATAGCAAAAAATACATAGCATATTGGATAGAAACGGCAGTTAGAGATCATGATGCTATGCAGCACCTCTATGAAAATAAGGACTATCATTGGTCTCTTTTTATGGGTCATCTTGTAATTGAGAAATTATTGAAAGCCTGCTATACAACAAACAAAGGTGATCAACCTCCCTATATTCATGACCTTGTAAGACTTGCCGAAAAGGCCGGTCTAAAACTCACTGCCAGCCAGATGGATAAATTAGATACAATCACTACTTTCAATATTAGAGCAAGATATGATGATCATAAACTGCTTTTTTATAAAAAATGCACTAAAGAATACACCGAGAAATGGATCATAGAAATTGAGGAGTTAGTCAAATGGATAAAAAGGATGCTGTAAATATCGCCACAAAATACATTAAGTATTTACTAAAGAAAAATATGAAAATTCATAACGCATATCTATTTGGTTCTTATGCAAAGGGAACCAATACTAAAGACAGCGACATTGATATTGCCATCATCTTCAACGAAATGGCAGATGAAATTGATATGCAAATAGAATTGATGAAGCTGAGAAGAAAAATTGATACCAGAATTGAACCCCACCCCTATCTAAAAAGTGAACTGGATACGTTTAATCCTCTCTGGCAGGAAATTTTAAAAAAGGGCATAGAAATTCCTGTCGCTTGAAGTGATTTACCCATTTAATATGCGAAGGAAGCAAAAATTTCGGGGGTATGCAAGATTATCATAAAATACTTCTTGACAACAATTTAAAGTAATATTCGCTTTGGAATAGAAGGGGGTTACAATGGAAAAGAAGAAGTATTCCTATTCTCCTCAGTATTTCACGGTTATGTTATATGTAGCTGTGATATTATTTCTCACATCACTCGCTTTGATTTATTCCTGTTTTAGAAATCAATCATTTGTTTATCTTGCTGCAGGTATTATCGGCTTTATCATTGGAATGATTGGGCTGATAGAGGTTAGTAGCAAAAAAAGGATTTTTCCTCATGGGCAATACCACAGGTTAAGAGAGATCATAGCTTTGGTTATTTTGGCTTTTGGGGTTTATATCCTCCGTTATGGCTCACTCTCCGGAAGTCTTAACTGGAGAGAAAAGATGGTCAGCATCATTTGTTTTGTGCTCGGGGTGCACGCTTTGCATCTGAGGGGATTTTTAAAAGCCGAAGATTAGAGCAATAAGACAAATCATCTTCAAATTGCAGCAATAAAGTCAATATATCATTAAATTTGACTTATGGACGGGGAGTATTTATAATTCAGCTATCAAATTCAATATTCATATTAATTTCATCCAATTTTAATACAACAGGCTAATTAATTACGCAAATAATTATTCAAAGAAGTAACGAACTTCTCCGTTTTTTCAAGACAGACAAGAATCCGTAATTATTATTTCTATGTCCTATTCTGCCGTCTATCCGGATTCCTGGAAACACAGCCTGTATCAATTCCTCCAACCCTAAAACCTGCATCCTCGCTCTTTCCAACCGCCCAACCGTCCAACCGTCCAACCGTCCAACCGCCCAACAGTCCAACAGTCCAACAGTCCAACAGTCCAACCGTCCAACCGTCTAACAGTCCAACCGTCCAACCGCCCAACAGTCCAACAGTCCAACCGTCCAACCGTCCAACAGTCCAACCGTCTAACAGTCCAACAGTCTAACAGTCCAACAGTCTAAAAGTCCAACCGTCCAACCGTCCAACCGTCCAACCGTCTAACAGTCCAACAGTCCAAAAGTCCAACAGTCTAAAAGTCCAAAAGTCCAAAAGTCCAAAACTACATATGCTCGTGGACATATTCGGTAAGTTTTCCCAGCATATTTACGTAGCTGCCGAATTCGTTATCATACCAGCCAAATATCTTGGCGTGGGTAACCGGCAGGGTCAAGTTATCGCTCACCTCTAAGCCGCAGGATTTGAGCATCTGGCTTGAGAGGCTCATAAAGCCGGTTCTGGTGTGAGTATCATTTGCTTCTATCACCACACCTGCCCGTATTCCAATCAGGTCACTGCTCACATTTTGTCTTTCGCTGTAGATGAGAAGTCCTTTTTGGTTGCCCTCAGCAGCTTCGCTATAGATATTATTGAGTAATTCTTTATTAATCACAGGTTCATTAAGTTCATCAAGTTTTTCATGGAAAGTGAGATTAAGTGTAATCATCGAGACGGTATTCGTGGGAATTCTCACGGAATCCGCCATAAACCCGATATCTTTGATCTGGGGCAGGATTTGTTCCAGAGCTTTAGCAGCACCGGTAGAGGTAAGGATAATATTATTTAGAATAGAGCGGTTTTTTCTCAGGTCTTTGGCGCCGGTTTTGGGCACACTATCCAGGATGCTCTGGGTGCTGGTGGAGGCATGGATGGTGGACATGGAAGCCGTGATAATGCCGGCAGTATGTTCATTTTCCAAAAGAGGCAGCATCATATGAGCCAGCCCTGTGGTAGTGCAGCTTGCAGCCGAGATCACGTTGTGCTCTCCGGGATCATAGTCATGATGATTCACGCCAAATACAAAAAGTTTACTGTCATTTGGCATACTAAGGCTTTTATCTTTGATCTTGAATGGTGCGGAACAGATCACTTTTTCCACTCCTGCTTCCAGATGCCCGCGCACGCTTCCGCCGGCACTATCTGCCGGTTTGGTGGGGTCTAAGAATACTCCGGTGCAATCCACTACCAGCCGCACGCCTTCTTCTGCCCAGGGGATATGCAAGGGATTCCTTTCCTTCAGCAGCACTTTCACGTATCTGCCATTAACTTCCAAAATTCCTGCCGAACGATCAATGATCTTGAAATCTACTTTTTTCCCGGAAGACCCAAATAAAAAGCGGTCAATATGACCATAGGTGGAATCAGATTCCAGCGTATTGATCAAGTCTTCCAGGCTGTTTCCCACTTCTCTGCCGATATTGATCACAAATCCATCAAAATAATCAAGGGCAAGGTGATTCCAGAAGGTTAGCTTCCCTATTCTGCCCGAACCATTAATTCCCAGAACTTTCTTAGGTTTCATCTGCATACTCCTCATTCATTTTTATTCTTTTGCTCATTTTTTATTTATTCCGTTCAGTTTTGTCAATATGAATCCTACCCCTTATAATCTCCACGCTCGGTGTGAACCGGGTAATTACCTAAATAAATACTGCCAAAGTGACCATCAATAGCCACCTCTTCTCCACTATGCAGGCTCATGTTATTAATGTGGCAGCATTTATGTTCTTCATCCACTTCCAGTTGTTTGCAATTGACTATGCATACAATTCCCAGCCGCACCGCAGTTACTGCCGCATGAGAAGTAGCTCCGCCCCTGCCGGTTATCAAGCCGTCACATTTAAATATCATGCCGATGTCATCCGGCACAGTATCGGGTCGCACCAGGATCATCGCTTTATCGGGATGTTCTGCTCTGTATGTAACCAGATCATCTGCATCAAAGCATAAAATTCCATTGAGCGCTCCACCGCCGATCCCAATGCCGCTGCCGGCAAAAATCATCTCCTCACGCTTACTTGAAAAAATCTGAAAATCCTGCTCGCTCTGAATGTCCTGATTGCGTGTCTGCAGTATATAAAGACCCTCAGCCTGCTCAGATTCAAAGGTGAATTCTATTTCCTGGTGACTGAAGCCATGCTCATAGATCATTTTGCCAGCCAGTTGCAGAAGTCTTTTATAAATTTCGGGCAGTCTGGCTTCCAAGCTGTCTGCCACTTTGTTTCCGGCTCTCTTTGCCTGGTAGCGTGAAAGAGGCAGCACGTTCACGAGCCCGGCGACAATATCTTCTCCCTGGCTGCAAACGGTATATTCGCCATATAGCTTTACTCCCGGCTGCTTGCTGGCGGGATCATGAGTAAATAAAACTCCAGTTCCCGAATTTTCGCTCATATTGCCCAGCACCATTTCCTGGCATACTACCGCGGTGCCCCATTCGTTGGCTATCTGCATTTGTTCTCTATACACCAGTGCCCTCTGGGAATCCCAGCTATCCAGCACATAGCCTATTGCCTTCACTAATTGATCAAAGGGATTTTCAATAAATCTTTTGCCCTCACTGAGTATCTTGTCTTTGTAGGCAAAAGCAATTTCTCTCATCTGGGCTGAAGTGAAATTCAGTTTTTTTTCAACCATAAATTTTTCTTTATAGTGCTGAATTATCTCGTCAAATTCATCTCGGGCAATTTTTTCTGCCATACCCCAGCTCTGCAAAAACCTGCGATAGCAATCCCAGGCAGTCCACCCCATATTGTCCTGCCTGCTCATTATCTCCGCTATCTCATCATTCATACCCACGTTCAAAAAGGTATTCATTGCGCCAGGCATAGAAATTGCCGTACCGCTGCGAACACTCAAGAGCAGCGGATTTTGCGGGTCTCCAAAGGTCTTGCCGGTGATTCCAGCCAAATTATCTAATTGTTTCCGGATCATATTCAGGATATCTGATCTCAATACGCCCTCAGCTACCACTACAGGTCTATGACGAAACAGCTCGGTGGAAAGCACAAATCCTGGAGGTATTGGAAAACCCTTCTGGTGCATCACCTTTAAAAAATATGCCTTGGAACCCAGAAATATGGGATTATCCAGCTCCGGAGTCTCTTTATAAAGCGGGCTAACTATCTGATCCGGTTCATAACTCATCAATAAAGTCAAGAGCGGCTTCTTGTAAAGCTGCACTATATCACGTACGGATTTCAAAAGCGTGACTATAAAATTATCCAGTTTCTGGATGATAAATGCCGAGGTCATCAATTCACGATAAAATTTCTCGGTGAGCATATCAGATTTTTTCCACTGCTCCTCATTTGCGGTTTCATTTATAAATTGAGGCAGTATCTTCTTGAGCGGCTGCTCATAAATCCGATAAAAATATTCCTTTACTATTTCTTTGGTATTCTCTGCCAGAAATTGGAAAATATTCAAGTATTGATCGAGGCTGAAGCTGGATTCCAGGCTGTATTGGAACATCTCAAGATTCGAGGTGAAGCTGGGATTACTGATGCCATCCATCTTGAGCCCCATTTCATAAAGTCGCAAAAGCTCATACACTCGCTTCAGCGTCTTACGGGTGAGATATTTTAATTGTATGCTGCTTTCTATTTCTTCAAAAAGATATTTACCAAGCTGCTCCAGACGAAATATCAAGCCCAGAGCATCAAAGCGAGGTTCACTGTATTCTCCATACATAGATGGTATCCCTGCCGCTACGTGACGCTTGTAGTATATATCCTCGCGTGCCTCTCTAACTTCCTTGGAATAAATTATCTCCAATAGCTTTTCCATCATGATAAATAATTGACCCAATGCCTCAGATGTCCGCCGACCCTGCAGCAATTGCAGCAATTCCTCTATCTCTTCTTCTGCAAAAAAACCGCTTTTACTCAAGGTTTTATTCAAGTCTCTGATCCCAAAGGAATACTTTTCCAGCAGGATATTATAAATCCGCACCAGATAAATAAGCTTCTTGCGATATGACTCCGGTATCTCAGCCTGATTATTTACAGATTGTTCCAGCTTGCGGGGATTAAGCTCTGCCAGCTCTTCCACATTACAATCATACTCCCCGCATAATAAATTAATTGATTTATGGAGATGCGTATATAATTCACTCTCTGTATTCAGCAATTTTATCACGTCTTTGGGTAATTTATCATGAAAATCCTCAATATTACCAGTCTGCCAGTATTTCAGGATCAATAACGATAATTCCACATTTGTGTTATTACTCTCCGTGTGAACCTGCTTGCGGAAGAAGTGCAGCAGCTTGTCCTGCCGACGCCCTATTTCATCTAAAGCAGTGGTGAGTTCCCGCAGCTCTCCCTCAGCTCCAATTTTATTGTAATAGATAGGAAATAACCGTGCTAATTGCTTCACCTGCTTGAAAATCGGCTGAATATCACACTTTAAAAAACGCGAGATATCCTTCTGAAATAAATCCGTATCAGAAACAAAAATCCCGCCTACCCGTAAATTGATGATCAAGGCACTTAACAGCTTTTTCATCTCAATAGGATCAAGCTCTATCAACCGCATCCAGATGCGGATATTTTTGATGTGATTGCTGTCTGATATCACCTGCCATTCCCGGTCTATCACCACGTTTTTGGGCGTCACAAAACCCGTGCTTATCACATTCCTGATGAATAGCCGCGTCAAATCATGATTTTTTAAACTCAAAATAGTCTTGCCCAGTGATAAGGTGCTCTCCAGTACAGTCTCCCGATATTTATCCTTTAGATCATTAAATAACCGGAAAATCTCGTTCATAAATTTCCGCATCTCAGATAGCTGGATGCTCTCACCTACCTGCCGCATGATGCGGTTCAAGTCCAATAGCAGGCTTTTACGCTTCTGATACATATCTTCCAGATTAAATAAATACAGAATATAATAGATTTTTTCCTGTCTCGTGTGAAAATGATTTATCAGACTGCGATACCTCTGTGAGAGCTCACCAAAGCAAAGCTGTCCGCTCAATCCTTCCCAGGAATCTATCTTCGTAAGATTATCCTGCTGCTCCGCCACAAATAACCTGCCATATTCCGCTATCAGATCGCTGTAGTCCTCACTGAATAATTCCCGCTTCTCATCATACCACTCCTCCAGCCCAGGCAGATTATACCAGCGGTTATAGACGCCCTCAAATAATTTCCTGCAAAAGTGCAGGCATTCTACCCGTATCTTGTCTATCTCATATATCACTCCGAAATGATTCTTTATATATGTGCTATTCCGCTCCAGTATATAAGGCTCTATTTTATGCAGCCTCCGGATGATCTGAAAACCTTCTTCTATAGCCGGCAGACACCTATCTTCCTGCTCTGCTAATTTGCCCACAAATTTTATCAGCGTCTGCACCAGCCTGTCCTGGACGCCCGTTTCCATCTCCTGCTGCAATAGATCACTAAAAATTGTCAAGATCAGACTAAATGCCTGCTCCCGCTCCTCTAACTGGTTATAAAACCACATATCACTCAAGGAGACCTGAACCAAATCCTCGGTTACTATCTTATGATTGCTGTATTTATGATAATATTCCTCCAGAAGTGTGCTGCAGCGCTCATTAATACCCTTTTTCCCAGCAGATTTATCAAGCAGCCACTGGTACTCTCTGGGTAATTCCTGGCTGCCCTTCTTAGTTAATTTCAAATTACGCTTCAATGCCGTTGATGATATATTTTCTATTCCCATCTCTATCCCTGTTCTTTTTTTCTCTTCTTTTATTACCTCTCTTCTTATTTGTCAATCAAATTCCAATAATCCTGGTATACCCTCAGAATATTTTTTGGGCACGGCTCATAAATCATTCTTCAGAAGTGGAACCTGTGAACCAAACAAAAAAAATTGTCAAAAAAAGATATGAGATATAAAAAGGTTCTCAATATCACGTGGGAGAGGTTTAAGATGGAGCTTATCTATAAAGATATCAGAAACTGGTTCAATGAATATACCTTAGATTATGCCGAAGGGTACGACAGGGCGAATATTATCCTAAAAATAGAGCATTCCCGCAGAGTGGCAAAAGATAGCTATGATATTGCCAAAGCCCTGCAATTTGATGATAGTGATTGTATCTTAGCGAAAATTATTGGCATTCTGCACGATATCGGCAGATTTGAACAGTACCGGCGTTATGGTACTTTCAGCGATGCCCGTTCCGTAGATCATGCCGCCTTTGGAATAGAAATAATCAAAAAGCACGGCATCCTAAAAGAACTTGATGATAACGATCACGAAGTTGCCATCAAGGCTGTTTTATATCATAACCTGCTCCATCTTCCCGAAGAAAATAACCAGAGAGTGATACTTTTTGCCAGATTACTCCGAGATGCAGATAAACTGGATATTTTTAAAGTGCTCACAGAGTATTATCTGATCAGGCACAAAAATAGAAACCGCACCCTCGAGCTTGACCTGCCCGAAAATGGCGATTTCTCACAAGAAGTCTATGAGGCTGTTATGAATAAACAAGATGTTGATTTTAAAAATATAAAAAATCTGAATGACTTCAAGCTCCTGCAAGCCGGCTGGATTTTTAAACTATATTTTGCTCCTGCCATTAAATTATTCATAGACCGCAACTATTTCTCTATCATCAAGGCAGCTCTTCCCAAAGACCCCCGCTCAGATGAGATCATTAAAAAAATCAATACTTACCTGGAGAACAATTCCTGAAAAATTCTCCAAAAATACAAAATCACTCATAATTTACCTGCAAATCAATAGATAATACCACCATAATTTATTTAAATACATAGAGATACACAAATTATAAAAGCTTCGCTCGGTAACTTTTACCCATTAGAACACCCTCACTGCATAACAACAAAGAACTATCCCACATTTTTTCGTTAGATAGTTCTTTGTTGTTATGTGGTATATCTGTTCTGATTATATTTTGGAGGTGGGGGAAGGATGCGTATAGATAACAGGGATCAGGCATATCTTAGTCAATTATGGGTAGATAATAATACCGTAACTAACGTAAATAGAGGTGTATATCTATTTTGTATAAGTCAACCGTTGCGGAGGTCTGAAGACCATTTGCAAGGTATAATGGGGTTTATTTGACGATTTTGTCTATAAAGTGTGAATTCATCAATCTGGCGACAGCCATATAATCTGGAGTGAAGGCAATTTTATCGCCTTCTCTGTATTTATTGCGTCGCTGGTTTGCGGTGGCGGATTTGATTAGATTAAGCACGGTCATATCTGAGGTAGTGCCGGACAGGGTAAGATTCGGGTCTTTGACAGTGAGGTGTTCTGCATCGACATCTACTAAGCCGAAATCAAGTATAATGCGGTATAATTTTTCGTTTTCGGCAAATTCTTCAGCAGTTTCTGCATGCCCTACGTTTCCTTCTCCTATGATGCCGTCGGGAGTAACTTCCTTTAGAGCGACTTCAATAATATTTGCTTTAAAATCAAAGACACTGGTTGAAAGATTCCTGAATTTACTGTTTGTGAGAGGAGAAGTTCCAATGAATGCAGCTTCGCCAATGCGGAAGTGGTTAACTTTGGGGGGTATTTTCTTTTTACTAATCAAGGGGAGCGTGATGGAGCTGCCGCCGGAGATGAGTTCAATTTCCCGATTGAATTTAGCTTCCAGTAGCTGCTCATAGAGCGAGAGCTGGATAAGCTTATCATAGGAGGGTTCCACGCCATACATACAGCCCAGATTAGTGCCCAGACCTATGATCTCAATGTTTGAGAGCTTAAATACCTTTTCATAAAAATTCAGCAGATTTTCCCTGATCACGCCTTCACGCAATTCGCCCATCTCTATCATCACAATCACTTTATGTATCTTATTCTGAGCAACTGCCTCGCGATTGAGAGCTTCTATAGTATGGTATGATGAATTCAGTGAGATATCGGCATATTTCACTACAGTATGAGCGCTGCTGATTGATGGCAGCTTAATATACATGGTCACGATATCGGGTCTGATATTCTTGATAGTTTTAAGGCTTGATAAGCGTGAATCACCTACAGAATGGCAATTCTTGATAACCGGGTTATTGAGTATAGTCTCCAGAACCTTTTTATTCCCGCTTAATACTTTGGTCACTAAGGTCCAGGTGATGTCATTCTTTTTCAAGTATTCATCGAGTTTTTGGATGTTCTGAAGGATGTTTTTGGTGTTTATGGTCAGTTCTGCCATCATTCTTCCTTACTATAGCGCATCTCAGCGTATTTAGATATAAATCCTGATCTTTCATAAAGACGCTTGGCAGGATTATCATATTCCACGTGAAGAGCTATATCACCATCAACCATTTCATATATCTTGTGCAGCAATTTTCCGCCGATGCCTCTATTACGCTTGCTTTCATGCACGGCAATATAGACCAGAAAATATTCCGGGATATAGAACTTCATACCGGTTGCAATCATCACGACTGCCCCGGCGATATCATTATCTTCCATTGCCAGAAGGATAAAGCCGCCTTTTCCTTCCAGGTCAGACATAGCATAATCTATACATTCTGCAATTGCTTCGCGAGTGTCTCCAAACCTGTCAAGGTGCTCATAGAGAAATTCTATCAGTTCCTGAGAGCCAAATTCACCAAAGTCCTCAAAAGACCTTATTGTCTTATATTCTATCATCTATCCACTCCTTTAGTTAATAGTTCTGATTAAACATCAATATTTCAACTTGGTGTTATTTCAATATTTCTGGAAAATTCTGTCAAGAAAAAAAACATCATATAAATTAAATTACGGGTATTTACAAGGTATTTAACTAAGCGTGATGCGAGGTACGTAATATTATTATAATATATTTATAGCAGTTCGATAAAATCTGTCTAAGTATCTAAACGCAGAATGAAACGATAGTTATAAAGGCAAACTAAGGGTGCGAGTGATAAAAAATCTGTTGATTGGCGATATATCTTTATTTAGTGATAAAATTCTTTAACAATTCGGGAGGAATTTTAACTAATCCTCTGTTATCCTCGGGATAATCATTTAGGAGGGCAGAGAGTTCGGCAGCGGCGGAAGAATTCTGGCTGATTTTCATAATTTTGTTTTGCTGTTTGGGCAGGTTAGAAATTTTCAATTGTTTTTTTTCATTTAAGAAGAAAGAGAAAGCCAGGTTATTCATCTGATTATTGGAATCGAGATAAAACAGGAAAATTTTATAAACTCCGTCTTTAAGGAGTACTTCATAGTCTTTGATAGTGTGGATATCGAATTGTGGGTTATAGTTTTTTAATTCGGTTTCGGAGAAATAGTAGAACATATTTTCGATAGTATTTGCCTGAATATTTGATTTCAGGCGGCGAACGAACTGGATAATAGCCTCGTGTAATTGGGGGACAATTATTTTTTTAGTAGCGATAAAGCCGAGATTTTTATAGGTATCCGCTTTAATTTTCTGTTTAATGCGGTAAATTCGCTTTCTTAGATTAGAATAACTTTCTCCTGTAATTTCGGACATTTTCCGGAGATTTTGCCCGGCACAGAAATATAGAACCAGAGACCTGGTGTCCAGTTCGCTCAGGTTTTCCAGAGCGTTGCGGAAATTTGTAGCAAGATCGTCATTGCTTTCTGTGGCAAATGAGGTTATCAAGTGTTCTTTGAGGTTTTGCGTCAGGACTTTTTCTCGATTTTTTTGGTCATAGAACTTGTGGCAATAATTAAGGCAGGTTCCCCGGATCCAGGCGGACACTTTTTCGGTATTGATCTGGTCACTTTTAAGAATATAAAGATTGATTACCTGTGCTGCTACATCCTCAGCCTGCCCGGCGTTGCCTAATTTATACAAAGCAAAATTATAGGCAATTTCAAACTGCTGTCGAATGATGTTTTCATTAATGTCCATCTTTATTACCCTCTAGACAAAATCCGAGGCAAGATTTTGCCGGATTTTGCATTTTTTATGGCATATTTTTTCCGGGGGCTTTTACAAAACCAGCTCGGCAGGCGAGCAGACCGGTAACACCGTAAGAACAAATCCAGCCCCTTTTATCACGCTATTTATCATGCCTAAGCCAAGTATGTAAATCAAGAAAAATACGTCAAGTAATAAAATGATACACTGGCAACCGGGTCTTTCCGAGAAGGGCGTTTTAAAAAAAATTAGTCCTTGCGGATGGTGTTTACCTTAATGCAAAGGTTGATTTCATTTTGGCTGGTGGTCAATATGTGTTTAGTGGTCAATTTATAAAGGCATCAAAGAATTTATCCCAGCCTGCGGTATTCAGTGCTCTATTGCGACAAGCAGTCTTCATTTTTAAGAATTTTTGTGTGTCCTCTGTTTTCGATTTATAAACCTGCATCACTTTTTCCTGCCAGCTTTCTACGCTGAGTTTTGGGATCACAAATCCGGTGATACCGTCTTCGATAATCTCCTGGGGACCTCCGGTGTTAGTTACCAGGGCGGGTAATTCACAGGCTTGAGCTTCCAGCACACTCATGCCAAAGGTATCTGTAATGCTGGGAAAAACAAAAAGGTCAGCGGCAGAAAGATATTCGGGGAGCAGAGATCTTTCCAGTTTACCTGTAAAGATGATATTATCACTGCTATACAAATCGGAGTATTTTTTTCGTTGGGGTCCTTCGCCAATTACAAGTAAATATACATCAGGGTGAGATTGATTGATTTTTTGCACAGTTTTAAGGATAATATCAATATGTTTATCATCGCTAATTCTGCCGGTATAAACGAGGTAGAAACCTTCTTTAAGAGCTAATTTTCTGCGGATATTCTCACGGGCAGCGGGATGAAACTGAAACACCGAGAAATCGACACCACGAGGCAGCAGCTTAATTTTTTGGGGGACAATTCCTCTTTTTGCCAGAATATCCACATAGAACTGGGAGGGGGCAAAAATTTCATCCATTTGGTTATATGCCCATGTTACGGCTTTGCCGATAGTATCAGACAAGGCCTGTTCCTTCATAATATTGGCAAGTTGTGCTTTGAAATCTGTATGATATACTCCGATCACCGGAATATTAAAAAGCCTGCCAATTAAGAGACCCAGCAATCCGACAGGACCTGGAGTGGAGACAATTATCTTGCTTGGATTCAGGTTATTGATCAGGTCAATCGAGCGTAGTGGAGAGGGGATCACCAGCTTCTGGTTATCATAATAGGGCAGGCAGAAGCTGTGCATAACAGGGAGGTCGAGATATTTGGATTCTTTACCCAGTTCTTTATCACCAAGAAGAGAGGAGACAACTTTGATTGGCAAATCCTGACTGCCGGCAAGTTTGATAACTTTTTGCAGAGAAACGGAAACGCCATTTAAATCTGTCAATGTATCAGTAAACCAGAGGATATCGCCATGCTGAGAGTAATCAGCGGTGCCGAATTCTGCTTCCAGTTCAGAGATAAGTTTTCGGCTGGAAAACATCACTTTAACAGTGCTGAAAAAAGGGAAGGTGAGGAAAATGCCTGGGAGTGAAGAAGAGAAATTCCGCAGCAGTTTTAGCAGGTCTGCCTTTTGCAGGCTTTTTTCAATACTTTTGAAAAGCAGGTTAAAATAGGCATCCACGAGCTGCGAAAGCTTTTGATAAGTGTAATCAAAGCGGACTTCGGGCTCAGATTCCAGATGGTATTTATGCAAGCCATTAACCAATTCACTAAACACTTTTCGCACATATTCGTCACCATCGCTGGCATTTTTTGATTGAAGCCGGCTTCTGCTATTGAACCGAAATCTTTGCTTCATACTGAATGGTTTTCCGTCATAAACCAGATCAGTCAGCTCCTTGAAAAAAGAATTTTCAAAAATACTCGATTTGCTTTTGGAAAACTCAATAGCTATCTTGTAAACCATAAAAGCCAGAGATTTATAATCATTATGCTTGCCTTTGACCGAGGTTTTTTTGTGTTTAATGCTATTGAGGAAGCCTTTTAGGCTATCTTCAGCAGAAATCGTGTATGTTTTGCCCAGAAACAGCCCGGCATGATCATCTGATCCGCCTGTAATACCTTTAATCCAAGGTGTTTCACTATATGGTTCTATCCCATACTTTGACTGGAGTTGCCTGATTTTTTCGGGGCTGAGATTCTCCAGCAGTTTCGTCCAGCTCTCGTTATTTATCGAATTTCTACCTCCATTTAGACCTTCAAAAACATCAAAGAGCAACAGCAGTTTTTCAAGATGCTCAAGTTTGAGCATACCATTTACCGAATAAGTAGCGTGTGCTACCGAATGGACAATATCCTCTTCTTTCAGGTAATCCCTCAATTGATAGATATCTGCCCGTTTATCCTGGATTTGTTCAAATTGGCTGGAGGTGATATCGTAGATCAAAATATGGACCTTGCAACCGTCTTCGGGAAAATAGGCGGTGGATTCCACGCTGATAAACACGTCTTCGGGGTATTTTGTTTTCAATAATTGCGCCCCGTCAATCCGATTATGGTCTGTGATAGTAACGTAATCCATGCCGCATTGTTTCATTTTTTTATAGATATAAAACGGGTCTGTATAACTCTCTCCTGCACCCAGCCGATGCAGAAACCAGTCGGAAGGGTGCTCCGAATAACTGGAGTGCACATGCAAATCTGCTTTACTCATCTAAACTCCTGTTTTGATATTTCTTACACATGAATTTACCTTTGTGCTGTTAAGAGTAAATAAAGATATCATTAATTATCTGTAAGTATAGAAAACGAGTGTGATTAATCCCGGTGAGTGTTTTTTTATAGAATCAGCAGCCGGGTGTCAATAATTTGTTGTTTGCTGGCATACCCCTGGTTTTATAATTATTGGTATTGTTAAATGATTTATATTTTTTGAGATAAAGATTGTAGTCAAAGTCAACCATTGTGAAGGTCTTTCGACCATTTGCAAGGTTTTGGATGAGAGACCTTAGCAATGGTGACTGCCAATAACTTCATAAGTTCAATATTCCAAACTGACAAAAAAAATTCGGGGAGAAGCCAGGAAATGTAAAAAATAGTTGACATCATTTTTCTAATAAAATATATCTGGTACGGGTAGATACTTATTGAACCAGAATTAAAAAAACGATAGGAGGACGATATGAAGAAGATGATGATTTATTTTTTATTCCCGCGACGGAAGATGCTGACAGCCTGATGAATATCTTCGGAAACGAAATACCGGACAGTACGGATTCACAAAGATTTTATCCTTCAGACACACTTTACGTATTTACCGAATCAAGAAATTCATCTTATAATGTAAGGATAGATGCATATAAAAGCGGAGATTATAATACTGCTTTGGCAGAATTGAGTGAGCTTGCCAGCGAAAAAACCTATATAAAAAGATCTTTTTCTGCATTGCCATATTTATATTTCTCCGAAAGAAGAACTTCCGGAAACATGTCTGATTACAGGCAGTTTTCAGATTCTTATCTGCCCCATACAATGACTGATAAACTGATGTACTGGCAGATGAAGATGCTTTATGCGGGTTCGTATCTTGCAGACTATGAATATCAGGAAGCAATAGGGTCATATCAGGAGATACTTGAGAATGAACCAACCTATGACAACTCACTTCAGGCTTCCATCATGCAGGGGTATGCATATTTGAAGCTCACGCAAGAAGGAGAAAGAAATAGTAATATTGATTGCTATATTCAGACAGCCGCACTGGAAGACTATTGTGAATACCTGCTGCACTGCATGATACCTGATAGTGATGATAATAATATCCTGCCTGTTATTTCAAAGGTTTTCAATTTCCCCAATCCCTTTAATCCGGAAACGAAGATTTGTTTTGAACTGAGTAATCCGGTAGAAAATTTGACAGTATCGATCTATAACATCAAAGGGCAAAAGGTATGGGAACATAAACTGGAAGACGTAGATAGAGGCAAACAGGAAGTGATCTGGACAGGAGTAAATAGAAGCGGCAGACAGGTAGCATCAGGTGTATATTTGTATCGAGTAATGGCTGGTAAGGAAAAACGGTCTGAAAAGATGTTGTATCTGAAATAGAATAAAGTGAGAAGTGAG
>CAZRXY010000036.1:0-9055 GCA_964604155.1 uncultured Candidatus Cloacimonadota bacterium
CGTCTAAAAGTCCAACCGTCTAAAAGTCCAACGGTCTAAAAGTCCAACCGTCCAAAAGTCCAACCGTCTAAAAGTCCAACCGTCCAAAAGTCCAACCGTCCAACCGTCCAACCGTCCAACCGCCCACTTTACAGCTTGACAAATTTGCTATTCAATATTTTTCTTTCAGCGAGACCATGGCTCAAGGAGAAATTTTGGAGATTAAAAGAAGAAAGGAATGGGAAAAACGCTCAAAGCAAGATAGAATTATCGATATTGCCGAAGCTCTTTTCAATGAGAATGGCTACGAAGCTACCACTCTCGACCTTATTGCCACAAAAGCTGGCTATAGTAAAAGAAATCTTTATCAGTATTTTGCAGATAAAAATGATATCTTTAATGCCGTCACTTTGAAGGCTCTGAAAAAACTTAATGAAGAACTGAATGCTATCTGCCAGCAAAATATCTCCGGTCTTGAAAAAATTATCGCTATCCTCAGCAATTTCTTCAGCTTCTTTTTGCACCACCGCAAATCGTTTGAAAATATCATCTTCTTCGATATCACTTATTGTCACTATCAAAATACTTCTCAGGATGAACAAGGCTCATTTGGCTCTGTCGCAGAAAATATTCACGAAAATAATCTCGATCTTATTCTGCAAGCTCTGGAGCTTGGAGCGCAGGACGGCTCTATTGTCTCCAAATTCACACCCAAACAACTGCAACTTATCATCTGGGGTCAAAATATGGGCATAATTCATTCAATCTCCAGACGCTACGATATCCTGAAAAGCGAATATGAATGTTCCCCGGAACAAGTCTATTCAAATTACCTGAAAATGATCAATAACTGCCTGCAATGCGAAATCGCCTCCTCACCTAACTACAAATTCTAACCCAGTCATAAGCTGTTGTTTAATATCACTTATGCGATACCTTCCCGGAGTGCGGTATCTTAGACTTTATAATATCGATTTAGTCTAACCTGATCTGAAAATTGGCAAAAAAAATAGTTCATTATATTTTTGTATGATTAATTGTTTGCCCGGATAAGTACCCAGATAACATCTTGTTATTGTGTTCTATCCGGGCATATTTATCTGCTCTCCCTCTCAAAAAAACATTCTGAAAATTTTTGCAAACCACCTAACATACTATATGTCATACACATATACTGTAATTGATGTATTTTTTTTATATTGTTTTTTGATTGGCACAAAAACTGCATAACCACAATTTTTGATATTCTGTCAAATAATTATTGACAGGTAAAAATTAATTATGAATAAGAGCACTTGGAAGGGGGAATGCCCTAATCTCAAGTGATGTATAGGAATATGAAAGAATATTAAACTTTATTTTTAGGAGGTTATTGTGAATGGTGTGCGATTTTTTTTGTTTTTTTTGTTAGTCTTTAGCTTAAACTTATTTAGCCAGAATTCGTCTAGAGAAGTCGATTTTTCTGGGCGGGAATCAGGCAGGCAATCTATTGTCAGCAAAGAAGATAGCGGTACTGCTGTGGAAAAAGAATTCTCTTCGAATAATTTATCTGAGAAAGCTGAGCGGGAATTGGCAGAGGTGATTTTTGTTTTGGATATGAGCTGGCAGGAACTGGCAGGAAATTTTGAGCCCAATTTAGATTACGTTGAAATTGCTGCTGATTTTAATAGCTGGAATGGTAGTGGTGCTCTGCTGGAAATGGGTGAAGGCATCTATGAATACACAATCGAATTGGAAGTAGGAGTAATATACGAATATAAGTATCGCATCAATGGCAGTTGGGATACAGCGGAACTTTCTGATGAGGACAATAGAGTGCTCGAAGTGCCCGTTAACGGGACACTGCTGAATGATATATATGATAACTGGCTGCCTGAGATTAGCTGGGTAGATTTGATCTATCCCCTGGAAATATCTGTGCCCGTTAACCAGCAGACACAATCAATTTATGGACAGATATACATAGAAGGTCTCACTGAAAATTTTGGTGCAGCACCATTAGTGGAGGCACAGGTTGGTTATGGCACAGGTTTGCCGGATGAATGGTTCTGGCAGACTGCTATGTATTTTCAGGAAATCAGCAATAATGATGAATACTCAGGCACGTTGTCTTCCAGTTCGCCGGGTACATATTATTTTGGCTATCGTTTCCGCTTTAACCTGGGACAGTGGCACTACGGGACAAGCTTTGGCAATTTGATTGTATTGCCGGACGAACTGCCAGACCTGGTGATTAATGAAATAAATTTTACATGTGCTGAATTCATCGGACTGGAAGCAGATTATGAATTTATTGAGCTATACAACCCTAATACTTTTACAGTAGATTTGGGATACTATGTAATCAATGGCTCCGTTTGTTATAATTTTTCTGCGGGTACAATGATTGCTGCGGAGGGCTATCTTGTGATAGCAGGTAATCCAGACGAATTGATGCAAGCTTATAACCTGGATAACGTGGTGGGCCCTTTTTCCGGCAGTCTGCCCAATGACTCCGGAATTGTAATTTTGCAAACTGCCGGACAGCGAGAAATAATAGACCAGGTAGATTATGAAGGAAACTGGTATTTTTTGGCTGGAAACGGCTATAGCTCACTGGAACTGCGTAATCCAAATCTTGATAACAGCCAGGAAGACTCCTGGTGTGCTTCTACAGGCAGCAGTTACGATGAAGAGCTTACGCATTACGGAGGAACGCCGGGTGTAATGAATCTGCATTACTACACTATTTATGATATTCAATGGTCTACTAATAACAGCTCAAAAAAAGAGCACGAAATGGTCCAGACTACGGGTATTATTACAGCAAAATTCTTTGGTGCAAATACGCAGCGTTATGCTATGCAGGTACCGGAATTTTTGATGAATACTTATAACTTTTCCGGGATATTCGTCTATGCCAATGGTATGGAAAATTTTGAGCTGGGCGATATCATCACAGTTACCGGGATTGTAACTGAAGATGGAGCAGGCTATAGTGACACTGTGCTTGATCCCTGGAATATCAGTTTGCAATCGAGTGGCAATCAATTACCTGAACCACATTATATCGATCTTATAGAAGCAGATGCAATGACAGAAGACTGGGAAGCAGTTTTGATCACTACCAGCGGCAACTGCTCAACCTATAATCCCAATGGGGCATTCTGGGCAATAACTGACGGAATGTGGTCAGGCTGGATAGCAGGAATTAGCGACCAGCATTACAGCGTTCCGGAAGGAGCTATCACCGTGGGCAACGACTACACGGTGCGGGGTATTATCGAAGGTTTTGATATATGGCTACGCTCAGCAGACGACTGGAATGAGGGACTTTATACGCTGCCCGGGTCTTTGCTGGGTACAGTGACATCTGCCAATACAGGACATGGAGTTCAAGGGGCTTTGATCACAGCCGCTCATCCCGAATCCCGCACAGAATATACAACAACTACAGATGCTGCAGGTGAATATGAGATGGAAATACCCGTGGGCATGTATCATGTAACCTGCCTGGCAAACGGATATGAACAACCTGAATATGAATTTGTTATAGTGGATGAAGAAGAAATTGAGGTAATTAACTTTGTACTGCAAGCCAATAACCTGCCTCCGGTTCTCAATTTACCCGGAATCTTCTCCTTCAATGAAGATGAATCTCTGACCATAGATATAAATGACTATGCCACTGACCCGGAAAATGATCCGCTTTCTGCCTGGGTGGAAGGTAATAATGTTATCCAAGTGGTTGCGATGGGCAGTGAACTTACCTTTAATGCTCCTGTAAACTGGAACGGTATGGAAAGCGTGACTATTTATGTAAGCGATGAAGCTAACCGAAACGTAGTCAGTGAAGTGCAGGATATAGAAGTGTACCCTGTTAACGATCCGCCCTGGCTGGAATTGCCGGAAGAACTGACTATTAATATCGCCATAGATGAAATTCCTTATGTATTTGATATTGAATTTTTATGTTACGATGTGGATGGCGACCAGCTCTGGGCTGGTGTAATCTATGATCCTGATATTGAGGTGATGGTAAATGGTCTCGTCCTGGAAATCACCCCGGCAGCAGGTTTTACGGGGAGCTCAGAACTTACTGTAACTGTATATGATAACGAATTACAGGCAGTTGATATGGTGATAGTAAATGTGATTGATGAATCGGGAAGTGCTGAACTGGTTTTCGATATATTCGAGCTGGAAGCAGGACCTGCCGGTATTAACTGGATGTTTGATGCCGATACGACACCCTTTGATTTTGATGGTAATGAAAATTCTAATTATGCCTATCAGGCTTTTAACTGGAATTTAGACGGTCACGGCGACGGCTCCTGCCTAAGCGGGGGCAGCGGAGTGGTCACAGACCAGATTTGCATCTCAGAAAACCTGCCCTTCGTGGATTCTGTAAATGACCTCGGTGTTTATATTAATGGCTATGCTCTCACTTTCTTTGAGCATATCAATACAGAAAACCCGGGACAGCCCTGGGATACAATGGGTGAAGCCGGAGATCACCGCCAATATACCGGCGGAACCGGTGAGATCTCGCATAATGGCAATGTGGTTCTATTTGTAAATGATGTGCTTTATGACATGACGGTATTTTATCCTTCTCCGATTGGAAATGGTGGAGCAATGGGTTATGGCACAGTAGATGGAGAAGGGGTTATCGATGTGGAAAATTCTCATCCTCAGTGGGTAGAATACTTTGATCCGGATGGCACAGGACTTATCTACTTCAGTTGCGACTCCATGTCACCAGTACTTCAGGACTGCTATGGCACTTACAATGTGGATAACCTGGTAATCTATGGCACCGAAGCCGGTAACCAACCCCCCTTATTGAGCCTGCCCTATCAATTTGCCTTCGATGAAGACAGCTCACTGCAGATTGATCTGAATGATTATGCCTTTGATCCCGATGGTGATGAGCTAAGCGTTTTCGTTCAGAATAACCAATTGATAAATGCCCTGATAGAGGGCACTCTGCTTACTCTTAGTGCAGAAGCTAACTGGAATGGTATGGAATTAATCACAATCGGTGTGGATGATGGACAAAACAGAGCAATTGCCTCCGTGGAAGTAGAAATTGTGGTTAATCCTGTTAATGATGCCCCCTGGATTGACCTGCCAGATGAAATTACTATTGATACCGGAATAGACCCACTCCCTTATGAATTTGATCTTGCTGACTATTGCGGGGATATTGATGGCGATGAATTAAGCTTCTCGGTAATGAGTTCTCCGGAAATATACGTGAATTTTGACCAAACTGTGCTCCTTATTGATGTGATGGAAATGATTCCCGTAACTGCTTCAATTACTATCACGGTTTTTGATCCCCTTCTGCTGGAAGCTTCCGATAATATGAATATCAATATTCTAGCTAATACTCCCACTGCTGTTCATGGATGGGTAAATGATGAAGATAACTTTATTCCTCTGGAAAATGTTGAAATTACGCTAACGGAATCTGCCCGGCATAGACTCAGCAGATATGAATTGACGAACCGTCCAAACTACACCGTTTATACCGACCAAAACGGCTTCTATCAGCTTGAATTGGAACCCGGTTTTTACAACCTTATTGCCACTTTACCCGATTATGATCCCTTTCAGGATTTTGATATTTATATCGAAGAAAATGTTGATCTTGAATACAGTTTCTTTATGCTGCCCTGTATTACAGGTTACCAGACTACGGGGCTATATACCACAGGATGCTCCTGGGGTGACGGATTGATTGATTTTTCTCTGGCAGATATCATTAATACCGGAAGCGGCTGCTCCAATGATGAAACAGGGTATGGAGATTTTACCTCAATGACCGCAGTAGTTCAGATTAGTCAGTTATTGGAAATCACCGCTGCAACTGGTTATGATAATAATTATCTCAAGGTATGGGTCGATTTTAATAATGATTTTGCCTTTGATGAAGAAGATGAACTTATAGCAGGACCCTTCAATCTGGCTGCCGCAAACACGCAATATCAAATCGCTGTCATCATCCCAGCTACTGCTCAGGAAGGCAGCTACCGACTAAGAGCAAGGGCTGTTTGGAATACCACAGATTTCACTGCCGTCTCTCTGGAAGATTATGGTGAAGTTGAGGATTATACTCTGGTTGTAGAATCAGCTCCAGTATTGATGATAGACCTGCCTGACGAAGGTATTGAATTCGATGAAGATACTCTAAGTGTCCTGGAACTGGCGGATTATATTACAGGCTCAGACTATTCGATTTCTTGCAGTGGTAATGAATTCATTTCTGTGATCATTTACGGAACTCAGGCAGAATTTACTCCGATGGCTGACTGGAACGGCTCAGAAAGTATCACTTTCACTGTTAGTGACGAAACCAGCAGAACTACTGTGAGCGACGATCTCGTCGTTACCATCTCCCCGGTTAATGATACGCCCTGGATAGAATTACCTACTCAAATCCCCTTCTACACTTATGGACCCAAAGTCCGTGACCTTTCCTCATATTTCGGCGATGTCGATGGTGATATTCTCAATCTTACCGTTACCGGGAATGACAGCATCGGAGTAGAAGTTCTGGGCTCAATTATTCACCTGCTGATCGAAGACGGCTGGACCGGAACGGAAACCTGGACAATCACAGTAGATGATGGAGTAACCCGCACAACAGCTTATGACATTGTCAATATTCAGGTAGGTGATGTACTGATAATTAATCTTGATAATGTGCTGCCGACAGAAGAATACGGCACAGGCTGCTTCAATTTTTCTGAAGACGGTGCAGAACTCTCTGTGATCCCACCCGCCGGCGAAGGCTGGGAATGCAATGGCTCTAATGACCCTTCCTGGTTCTATTACCCGGGAGAATTATCGCTCACTCCTGGCCGCCTTTATGTGAACCTTGATTACTTTGATCTCCACTGGTTCCAAGTTGATGTCACTCTTACCGATTACTGCGGTATCGGCTGCACCGAGGTGACTGCCACTATGGGACAAAATACCTTTATGACCAATTACAATACCGAGTCTTCTATAGAAACCCATGTGACAATTGTCAATGGTATGGGAAATGATTACGACGGATTCTATATCAGCACTTGGGAAGGAGTTGTTCACGAAATACACGTTTACTTTGCTGATCAAAATCCCACATACATTGGCGGTCATATTACTGATAGTATTACGGAACTCCCACTCCCTGGAGTGGAAATCACTGTGGCAGACGTCTTTGATCCTACTATCGTCTATACAACCGGAACAGGCTCAGACGGTAACTATTATGTGGAAGTGGAACCCTCTACCTATGACATCTCATTTGAATGCGAAGGCTACGAAAACGTCTATTACTACAACGTTACCCTGGCAGAAGGTGAATTTATCGATTACAGCTTCTATATGACGCCCGAGATAGAAGAAATATCTCTTTCACGTATGCTTACTTCCGGATGGAACTGGATTTCCCTTAATCTCGAATGCTCGGATATGGAAATTAATGCCATTTTTAGTTCTCTGGGTGAGTGTGGAATTAATGTAAAAAACCAGAACTCTTTTGCCATCTATTACGCCGGTGCTGGCTGGATTGGCTCTATGACAAGCTTCGAACTATCATCACTGTATAAGCTCCAAATGAATGATCCCGCCCCCTGGGAAATTAGCGGTGCCCCTGTGCAGATCAGCGAATTTCCTATCAATTTATATGCCGGCTGGAACTGGATTTCGTTTTTACCACAGATTCCTATGGAAATCAATACTGCTCTTGATGCGGTTTCTGCTAATGCCGTCAATATTAAGAATTCCAATTATTTTGCCACTTATTATCCCGGCTCCGGCTGGTTCGGATCACTAAGTGAACTCTCTCCACTATATGGCTATATGCTGCAAATGAATACTGATGATGTGCTGCTCTATCCTGATGATGTGGTGAGAAACTCTGGTGTAACCGAAGTACCGACTCTTATTTGTAATATCCCCGAATGGCAGTTAAAAAGGACTGATTTTGAATTTAATGGCTCAATAGTAGCACATTTAGAGGAAATGGAGACCGGCGACCTTTTGGCAGCCTTTTCCGGCGAAGATTGCAGAGGTATTGGTGAAGTCCTGGACTATAGCGAAATTTTCGGGACACTCACTTTTGCCCTTATGGCTTATACTAATGAATCAAATGGAGAAATACTGAACTTCCGCTTCTATGATGAAAGCGAGAATAAAGTTCATATCCTGACAGAAACACTGCAATTCTCACCAGATGACGTTATTGGAGGATTCGATAAACCACTTCAATTCACCATCGCCACAGAATCCCAGAATGTCACAACTCCCACTACAGCTCTTATACGCTGTGTGCCTAATCCCTTTAATCCTTGTGGCTCTATCTACTATTCCCTGACTGATCCATCCTTTATTGAGATATCTATCTATAATATCCGTGGGCAAAAAGTTAAATCTCTCGTAAATGAATATCACAATCCCGGCGAATATAAAGCTTTCTGGAACGGTGATCAGGATAATGGAAATAGTGCCGCATCAGGTATATATTTCGTGAAAATGATAGCTGAGGAATCACAGGATACCTACAAAGTTATACTCCTCAAATAATCTCAGACTAATACCACTTTTTTTAAGAGCAGTCCTCATGGTCTGCTCTTTTTTTTCGCCGTTTCTCAAAGTCCATTGCATTCGATACCTGCTCATAGTTACTATCCAAAAATAACAGGTTTGTTTCAAAAAAAAATAACTAAAACAGGCATCCCCCCCCCCCGTTTTTTGAATTTATCGTTGTTCTAAATAACTGGGAAAAAATGAATTACGTTGTATTATCCTTGGTCGACCATCCCGGAGAGCTAACGCACATCCGGGAGGTCTCAATTGGGAGTTTATCAACCATCTAAGTTACCTTGCGAAGGGTCGATAGACCTTCGCAATGGTGACGACTAATTGTTTACTTGATCATTATTTCCACACTTCCTTTACTGTCAAATTCACTTTTCTGATTTCACTCAGTACTTCCTGCTTAAATAATCGGGTTTAGCGATAAGTTCGCTGTTTTTTCTTCTCTGATTCCATTATGAACTCCTTTCTCTTTTTCTGAGTCCACTTTTTCAAGGACGCGGCA
>CAZRXY010000037.1:0-6207 GCA_964604155.1 uncultured Candidatus Cloacimonadota bacterium
ACCTTGCGAATGGTCTTTAGACCTTCGCAATGGTGACGACTAATTGTTTACTTGATCATTATTTCCACTTTTCGAATTAATTTCGGGGGTATGCCAGATTCAAATTTGTCTTGACAGGATGCTCTTCATTGGTTCGTGTGTAAGTAAAAAAAGGTGAAGGTATATAATGGTCTATAATTTGAGCGGAAAGGTCATAGCGGCAGTGATGGTTTTACTTGTTTCTGTCGGTTTTCTTTGTGCTGCGAATGTGGGATCGTTATTAGACCTTTACAATGTAAGAGACAATTTGAGCTGTTCTTATGAACAGACTGCCGATATAAATTTATCTGTTACCAATCCTGAAAATGTTAGTGATTGGGCAAGTGGCAATTATTCTGTGGGTGATTATGTAAAATTTACTGAAGGTGGTACTACTTACACCTATATCTGCATCCAGGCTGCAACAACGCAGGATCCCACTAATACTGAATACTGGAAGAAATTGTGGGAAAGTGCCAAAGGCTGGCTGCCTCTGGGTAATGGTACTACGGCTTTCAGTGGAGATTATAACGGGGCAGAAAAAAAAATTACTAATCTATATATCAACCGACCTGATGACGATTTTGTGGGGATATTCGGAGCAATGGCAGGCAGTTCGTCTTCCCTTGCTGAATTGAAGAATATAATAATTCAAGACGTTAGTGTAACCGGCAGAAGTGGCGTAGGCTCATTATTAGGAAAAATTAATGATAACCAGTATGTGGTAATAGACAGATGCTCCGTAGTGGATGGCAGTGTGAGCGGATATCGAACTACCGGCGGTTTGGTTGGTGCCAATAACGGCTTTCCCAATGGAAATCCTGCCAAATCACGCTCGAAGATGTATGAATGTTTTGCCAATGTTTCCGTATCTTATAGATACGTTGCTGATAATGACAGAACAGCAGAAAAAATAGGCGGTTTGGTTGGCTGCAATCAGCGAGGTGAGACTTATGACAGCTATGCTCTGGGAAGTGTATCTGGAAATGATGGCGCAAATTCTGCTGCGAGAGTAGGGGGCTTAGCCGGCTGCGTTACTCAAGGCTTGGTAGCCAGATGCTTTTCAAAAGGGGCAGTAACCGGCTCAGATTCAGATGTAGGCGGACTGATTGGCAATATAAGTGGAGCGGGAACAGGTGGAATATTGAATTCCTACTGGGATACTACTACTTCTGGAAAAACTGCTAGTGGCGGCGGAACAGGGCTTACAACTACTGAGATGCAAACTGCCACACCCTTCGTAAACTGGGATACGGATTTGTGGTCATTCTCCAGTGGAAATTATCCCGGCTTAAAATGGAATGCCAATTACACAATTGATGATGTATTAACTCATACAGCCACTTTGATCTATATGGAAGGTTCGGGAAGTTTTTATGAAAATGCAGATGTTGGTGGTAATGGTGATTATCTTGCCTTTCAATCTGGAGGGACAGAGACGACTGAGACATATCTAATATTTGCCAGGTATTCAAAGGATACTTCTCTGGATGAGCTTGCCGGATTTACCTCACCGCAGAACCTGAGTGCCTATTGCAAATTCTGGGTAAATGATCAGAATAACAGTAATATCCTTATTACAAACTTAAATACTGATAGTTATTTTTATGTGCAAATGCAGCATGATATCGGGCAGTTATGGTATAGATACAATAGCAGCAACTGGCAGATAGTTCCCACCTATGAAAAAATTAGTGGCGGCCCCCAGCCGGATAATACTTATAAGATAATACTCAGTGATCTAAGCCTTAGTAGCCGTACTGATCCGGATTACCTTGAATTTGCTGGTGATCAGGGAGATAAAACACCTTTGCCCGTTACGCTCAGCAGTTTTACGGCGGTATTTGATGGAGAAGTGCCAATATTGCACTGGTTAACTGCCTCAGAGATCAATAATGGTGGCTGGAATGTTTATCGGGCTCAGAGTAATGATATCAGTGAGAGTATGCAGGTGAATCCTGAATTAATTCAGGGGCAGGGAACAGTAACTTCTTATACGAGTTATGAATTTTTTGATCTGTGTGGTTATAATTTTGATAGAACCTATTTCTACTGGCTGGAAAGCGTAGATTACAATACTCTCACGGAGATTTATGGTCCTATCGCTCTATTTATACCCATGCAGGAAGACGAATATAATAATTCTCCCTATGTGCCTATCCAATACGGACTGCATCAAAATTATCCTAATCCCTTTAATCCTACTACCGAGATCAGCTTTACTCTGGACTATAACAGCCGAGTAAATCTGGATATCTATAGTTTAAGGGGCAGAAAAGTAAGAACTCTGCTCAGTAATGCTGCAATTACCCGTTCAGAAAAGAATTTTATCGTCTGGGATGGCAAAGACTTTCAGGGCGAAAATTGCGGCAGTGGCATTTATATTTATAAACTAACAACACGACGGGAAATACTATACAACAAAATGGTGATAGCAAAATAATTTTTTTGTATCTATTTTTTTTGCTCTGCTGCGTTAGTATCATTATTATTTAATAATTTCAGTGAAGAAATCTTCGCCGGCGACGGAGCCAAAGTAGCCGATCCCGCCCTGGATGCCACCATAGAAATAACTTTCGCTGTGATATTTATAGGTATAGAAATTCTGATCTACAGAATAAATAGTCAGGCGATAGGGCGCATAATAGGTGAAGCCTCCGTCATATGTTTCTTCGAGCAGGAACCAATCGCCCTGTTCGTCTTGCAGGGGCTGGTATCGCCAGATCATGGTGCTCTCCCGCATATTATAGCTTAGAGGACTGTTATAAGATTCTTCATCATCTTCTTCCAGATGATTGTAGCCCATAATGGGGTTGGTAAATTCCAGTGCGGTAGAAAATTCTGCCAGGCAATAGTAGTGGTAATAGGAGTATATCACATCCCCATTAGCATAGCGTGAATAAACGGGAAATTTTTCTTCAATCTGGCTGTATTTAATTTTTGGTAATTGGGAAGAATACTCCTCAGCATATCCTGTATCAGGGGTGGCATAGCCATAATAATCCAGGTTGAGAACAACGGAGTCTGGTACAGTCGTGATGGCATAGGCATTAATTGTCATAGAATCTATGAGAGCTCTCACGGAGATTTTATATGAATGCCCGGACTGGATTATCAGGTTATCGTTGTAGTAACCGATTTTAGTACCGTAAATCCCAAAATAGAGCGTATCTTTTTGTGTGAGATTTATATCTTCGATAGTAACGAAAGCATCATCCAGAAAGATATCAAAAAAATGTCCGCCTTCGGCAGCGACAGTTTTTCCTACAAAAACAGGGTTATCAATCGAGACAGCTTTTCCTGCCTGGAGATAGCCGGCAATAACGAGCATATCATTTTCAAAGCGTACAGGAGAAGTAAGCTCACAGGCTGAGAGAGCAATAATTATAATAATAGCGAACATCAGGTATTTCATTTTACCTCCTACCATTTTACAGTTATGCCAATGAAGGGCAAAAAGGGTATTTCAGTCCAGTCCTCATAGATTACATTCAGTTCACCATGCATACCGGTTTCCACGTTATAGGTGCGGCTGCCGATATTGTCACGAGAAGTGAGATTGAGGATTTGCACAAAGGGCTCTAATTCACCCCAGGAATATAAGAACCGGCATTTAAGAGACAGGTCAAGCCTGAAATAGGCAGGCAGTCTTTCAGCATCAAAATAGCTGTAGAGAAATTCATAGTGCTCGCCGTCATAATAGATTTTTTCCGGTTTAGCTAAGGGTTGTCCGGTTTTATAGGAAACATTTATACCTATAGAAGGTTCACCTGCCCCCAGATATATATTGTAAGCCTGAGCGAGATTAAAGTTTTCTATGAGCGTGAATTGGTGAGTCCGGTCATAACGGGGAAAATAATATTCAGACTCGCCGGTTTGCGGATTTGTATTTGCCTCGAGCAGGCGGCGGCGTGTGATTCCCAGGGTGTATCCGGCGAAGCCGGAGACGCCCCGCCAGTCAGTGCGTATCAGCATATCTGCGCCCCAGGAATAGCCCGAGCCCTGCAGCAGGACATCAGAAAGCTTGCCATCATCATTATCCCAGTTGTAGAAAGAATTCATATCCTGTTCCACCAGATTCTGGTAATTCTTGTAGTAAAGCTCCAGATCAAAGCCGAAATTGCTGCCGATTTCCTTTTTGTAACCCAGAATATAGTGGTTAGAGTATGCCGGCTCGATACTGCCATCCATAGGGAACCAGACATCCATGGCACCGGCGGCGCCGGAATTTATCAGAACCATATACTGGTAATAGCGTCCCATTGCCAGATAGACATTTGAGGTTTTATCGATAATGCGGCGGAGAGCGAGCCGCGGAGCAAGATTAAGAGCCTGGGCTTTGGGTGCGGATTCTGGCATGACTTCCAGCATTTTATAGAAATTGAGGCGGAGTCCGGGTTCGATATTCCAGCCCGCAGCGGGTTGCCAGTAGTGCTGCAGGTAAGCAGCAGATAGCAGACTATTTCCCTTGATGTTATAAAGACTGGAAGGATCATACTCCAAATCGCTTTTCACCTGGAATTTCACCTGCATCAGTTTGGCTTCAGCACCAAAATCCAGCCGGTTAGCTGCGGAAAACGTTTTGGAAAAGCGGCATTTAAAGGAGCCGTCAATGATGTCATTATCCCAGTCATAAAGTGATGTTTCCGCTTCCTGAACTTGAAAGATACTGCCAAAAGTACTGCCGGCTAACATAAAACTGCCAAAGAGACCATTTTTCCAGATTCGCGTATTAGTGAGCGTGAAGGCAGTGTTACCCCAGTCAATTTCCATTTTATCAAAAATGTCTATTGCCAGTTTATCTCTGCCGTGATAGAAACTTAGATTAAATTTATTAGTGGGTGTAACGTCCCAATTCACCCTGAGATGACTATCATAAAAATAATAATCGGGCATATCATCAATTACTTTTGCGATCAGGTCATAGTAATTTCGTCTATAGGAAGCCATCCAGGAGCCCTGGTCTGTATTACCGGAGAAAGGTCCTTCCAGGGTGGCAGCCACTGAGATGAGGCTCCACCGCGCTACGCCATGCATTTCTTTGCGATTGCCTTCGCGGTTGTGGATGGAAAGCACGGAAGAAAGGCGTCCACCGTAAAGTGCCGGATAACCGCCCTTCATCAGTTCTACGGTGCTGATGGCATCTGAATTAAAAACACTGAATAAGCCCCCGAAATGAGTGGGATTATAGACGGCAATATCATCAAGCAGTATCAGGTTCTGGTCATAGGTACCGCCCCAGATATAGAGTCCGCTGGAAAAATCGGAGAGCGATGAGACGCCCGGGAGAACCTGTAATGAGCGGATAATATCGTCTTCGCCTAATTGAGAAACCTCCAGAATATCTTCTGCCCTGCTCAAAATATTGCCGGCTCTGATTTCAGGAGTATTGGCTTTGAATTTCTTGCTTGCCTTTGATTCGCGGATTTCGCTGCCTTTAATCTGCACTGCTTCCCTCTCGAGATCAATATTGATGATCTGGCTTTCCAGCAGATCAAGAAAATTTATCTCGATTGTTTGAGTTTTATGCGAAATCTTGCTGAATTGAAGATTATATGTCCCTGGTTCGGATATAGCGATAATATAGTAGCCGCGGGAATTAGTCTGTGTGCCGGTATCTGCTTCCAGCAAAACCACGTTAGCATATGCCAGCGGTTCTCCGGATTCACTGCTGCGGACGAAACCGCTCACGGATGCAGCACTCAAGACTGCCATCCATACTATCAAAAAAAATATCAGTATAAATGCCTTTTGATATCTTTGGGGCAAACTCATAGCCTCACTCCTTTTGTTTGGATGGGGATGAAATGAATTTGACGCTGATTCTGTCAATGTATTGTTCCTTCCTCTGGCATACCCCCGAAATATAATTTACGGTTGGAATATTGAACTTATGAAGTTATTGGTCGTCACCATTGCGAAGTCTTTCGACCATTCGCAAGTCACTTAGATTGTGGATAACCTTCCAATTGAGACCTCCCGGATGTGCGTTACCACAAATCTATCCTTTGACAGATGGCAGGAAATATTCAAAGATCCAGTCCTGACTGCTGCCATGGTAGATAGACTTACACATAAAGCATATATAGTAAATATGAACGGAAACTCATATAGGTTGAAGGAGACCAAAGAATGGCTAAAAATATTTTAAGCAAGTGGTACACTTTTCAAAGAAAATACTGGACACTT
>CAZRXY010000038.1:0-3028 GCA_964604155.1 uncultured Candidatus Cloacimonadota bacterium
CCCCGAGCTTCAGCTCGAGGATCATCGCCTCACCTCACCCTCCCCCCGCCTGGTGTTTTTGAGCTAAGAATAAGAAAAATTTCGGGGGTATACTATAAAATGAATTAATTCTTGACAAAAAATCAACAGGAAAGTAATTAGAGGAAGGAGAATATTTGGAGGCAAGATGAAATACCGGGTATTAGCAATAAATCCTGGCTCTACATCGACTAAGATTTCAGTTTTTGATGATGAGCAGGAGATTTTTACTAAAACCTTACGCCATGACGCAAGCGAGCTTGACAAGTTTGGCGGCATAATTGAGCAGTATGAGTACCGGAAGGGTCTGGTATTGCAGGCAATGCGTGAGAACAATGTAGCTGCCCAGAGCCTGGAAGCAGTGATAGGCAGAGGCGGTCTGGTGAGATCAGTTCCGGGAGGCACGATCAGGATTAATGAGAAGATGCTGGCAGACCTTAGGGACACAAGCCGCTGGGGCAGAATCCACGCCTCCAATTTAGGTGCTTTTATCGCCAAATCCATAGGCGATGAACTTAATATTCCTTCATTTATTGTCGATCCTGTCACGGTTGACGAATTTCATGAAGTCGCCCGCATATCTGGTGTTCCTGAGATAGAGAGAAAATCTCTTTTTCATGCCCTGAATATTCGCTACACCGCCAGAAAACTGGCAAAAGAATTAATGAAGGATTTTTATGATTGCAATATGGTGGCAGTTCACATGGGCGGGGGCATCAGCGTTGCAGCTATAGAAAAGGGCAAGGTGATAGATGTGAATAATGCCCTACTTGGTATGGGACCTTTCAGTCCACAACGGGCAGGTTCGCTGCCTATTGGTGATCTTATCGATCTGGCTTTTTCCGGAATATACTCAAAAAAGCAATTGCAGGACAAACTTTCTAAAAATTCCGGTTATATGGGATACCTGGGCACTGATAGCGATATGGAAGTAGAAAAAAAAGTGGAAGCAGGAGACGCAAAATTTACCCTGGTCTATAATGCTTTGATCTACCAGTTAACTAAGGAAATAGGAGCTTATGCCGCAATCCTCAAGGGAAATGTGGATGCCATTTTTTTAACCGGCGGGCTTGCCTATAACCCAAACACAATCAAAGCTATCAATGAAACCTGCAGTTTTATTGCACCTGTTTATAATTTCCCCGGTGAAAATGAGATGGAAGCACTCAGTCAAGGCGGTATTCGCGTTTTAAAAGGCACCGAAACAGCCATGGATTATTAGATTTTTAAAAAAAAGGATCCGCTATGGATAAGTACAAATATTTCTTTATCTCGCTTGCCTGTATCCTGTTAATCAGTTGTTCTGATGATCGTCCCGTAAAAAAGGCTGTCACATTTATGATTTATATGGCAGCAGATAATAGCCTGAGTAGTTATGCGGTTTCAGATATTGACGAAATGGAACGCTCGGTTTTCGATCCCGCTCAGGCGAACGTGATCGTCCAGGCGGATTTTTCTCTTTTTGCTAATGACCCGGGGGCCCGTCGCTGGGAGATTATCCCTGACGGACTCTGGGATTTTGAAGTGTCCTCTCCCATTATAGAAAATCTGGGTGAAATCGATAGTGGTGATTGGCGTTCTTTAGTTGCCTTTTATAACTGGTGCGCTGCCGCATACCCCGCAGATAGATACGTGCTTTCTATCTGGTCTCACGGTAATAACTGGTACAGCTATCCTTCTAATCCCAATGTGTTTTGTCCCGATAGTGATAGTGGTAATAATTTCGATATTCCTGCCGGTGACCTGCAAAACGCCTTTGCCGAATTCAAATTCAAACCCGATCTGGTGATTTTAGATGCCTGTCATATGCAGTCTATAGAGGTGATTTCCGAAATTTATCCTTATTGTAATTATATCTGTGGCTCCCCGGATATCATTCCCTTTAGCGGCTTTCCCTATACTGAAGTGATCACTGAGGTGTGTGATAATGACAAATATGATTATTGTAATCTGCCCGGCTTGTTTGTGGCATCCTATGAACCGGGCGGCTCTCAGAATCTCACTGGCAGCATTAATCCACGCGTGAGCGCCAGCCTCATAAATTCCACCACTTTCAGCGATGAAATTATCCCAGTTATCCAAGATATGATCAGTTACACCGAGTTAGATAAACAAATGCGAGATGAAATTATTACTGCCGCAGATAATTGCTATAAATTTAATGATCTGGATATCGACATCGATTTGATAGATTTTTTCGTAAGAATCTCAGAAAATACTACTAATGAAGGACTGGCTGAAATTACCGGAAAAATCCAACCCCAAATCATCTCTGCCAATAGCTTTTATAATTATCCGGCTGCTAATATCGGCAATCTCACAATCACAATTACAAGTCAGGATACATTTCATAGCTGGCTGAATCTACGCTCCGAGTACCATCAACTTAATTTTGATGAATTAACCAACTGGTATAATTTCATCTATGGATGCTTCGACTTAGACAGAGAACTCTCCGTAACTCTGCCCTGAATTTTTTTTTCTTATCCACAGAGGTGTGGATAAATCAATTAACTTTTCAGTAATAAAATGACATAACCTGTACGCAAATACCTGATATACAATGCTTTTATAATTTAACTAGCCATGTGGATAACTTGTGGATAAGTCGGACGGGGTGATAGGTAATTTTGAATGTTGAATGTTGAATGTTGAATGAGGTAAAGGTGGCTTCGCCAACCATCCCCTTGGTTTTATAATTATTGTGAGATAAAGATTGTTGTCAAAGTCAATCATTACAAAATTCTTTCGACCACTCGCAAGGTTTTGGATGAGAGACCTTCTTCAATCTAAGTCACCTTGGTGACGACCAATAACTTCATAAGTTCAATATTCCAAACTAACAAATAAATTCCGGGTGTATGCCAGAATTTTACATTTACATTTTACATTCAATCCCCTCTGTGTCCTCTGTGGTAAAAAATTCTTCTACTCGGTTAATAGTAACCAAATCTCTACCACAGACACATCGCAGCTTAATTTTACATTTTACATTTTACATTCAATTCCC
>CAZRXY010000039.1:0-12171 GCA_964604155.1 uncultured Candidatus Cloacimonadota bacterium
GGATGGTCTGTTTTGGTCGCTTCGAAGAGGATAAGAGGCGAAGAGCAGTGGTAGGACGGATGCTGAGCATAAAATTTCCCGAGCTAAACGCACGCGGCAATTTCATTCAACATTCAAAATTCATAATTCAAAATTATCCCATCACCGTCCACCGTGATTTTAGCCATGTGCCATAAAATTCCGGGGGTATGCCAGAGAGTAAACAAAAAACTTGACACTAAATAAAGAAATAAACAAACTAACAACATCAAAATTCTACCAAAGACAAGGAGGTTAGAAATGAGAAAGAATTATTTCGTTTTATTATTGGTAATTATCATCATTGCAGGTTGCAGTTCAAACGCCGTCAAGAAGCCGGTTCCTGTTCCTGACAGCAGAACCACGTATGTAACTACGCCAGACGAAGGGATACCGGAATGGTATTTGTACCCGCCTAAGGCAGAGGATGGGGTTTATGGTGCCGGTCAATCTACCAAGAACGGCCCTACCCTGGGAGAGATGAAGGCAAGTGCCAACGCACGGGTAGAGATTGCTCAATATTTATCAGTGTTTATAGAAGCCATGTTGAAGGATTATTTACGCGAAGCAGGAATAGGAGAAACGGCGTCAATAAATTCATTGACGGAATTTGTATCAAAGACCCTTACACAGGCGGATTTGAAAGGCAGCAGAATAGAGAAACGGGCAGTTGTAGGCGATACCTGGTATGTATTGGTATTTTATGATGATGCGAAGGCAATCAAATTGATGACTGAGACAGCAGAAGCAGAAATGCGTAAGCAAGAAGCTCTCTATAACGAATGGTTATCTAAGCGAGGTCATGAAGACTTAGAGAAAGAAATGAAGGAACACTTTGGAGAATACAAGAAAAATAACTAATTAGAGATGAAATTTATATTTTGGTTATTTATCTTATTATCCGCAGCATTTCTCTTTGCCGATGAATTACCCGAATGGGTGATAGAAATACCGGAAATTACAGGGATAAAATTTGCCGTAGGTTTTTCTAACGTGTTCAGTGATTCTGTATTGGCAGAGAGAAATGCCTTTCTTTGCGGTTGTTATTTTTTGTCATTACAGGACAAAGTGTCCGTAAAATCTGTCTATTACGAAAATTCAAGCAGACATAATCCAGTTTATCATCGAATAGTGCTGGCAGACTCGTTAAAACAGAGTTATTATGAGGACACTGCAGAGATTATAGGCAGATATTCTGATGAACGCTATTACTACGTTTTAGTATCTACCGGCAAGGCTGCCTGCAGCGATAAAATCATTTCCTACAACGCTGCCGAAATACCCTTGACGCTTGAGGCAAAAGCTGACGAATATATAGGCTACGGGATTGTAAACCTGCATAAGGCGGAGGGTTTTTTGCATGCAACCTGGCAGGCATATCAAAGCCTTGGCAGCCAGTTACAGATGGATATCAAGCATCTATATAGCAGCGGCAAACATACTGTAATAATTTCTGAATCCCTGTCGGAGATTTCTATCTTAGAGACAAGGATTATCGGCTATTATGTGGATTTTCGGAGGAATATGATAATCTGCAACGTCAGTTATCGTATACATCATTAGCTTATTGCTCAGTCAATGAACTCTCGTTTGATGTTTGCAGCTGATTTATCCTGATTTTTTAAAATAAATAGTTTTTAAAAGTAGTGCTTATACAGCGGGAGAATAGAGCATAAGTTCAAAAAAGAAGGCAGAGGGGATATTTTATGATCAAATACGCAGGAAAGAGCAGAAAAGGCAGCAAGTCCAAGGAGAATGAAGATAATTTTACTTTACCAGAAGGCAATGGCATATTTAAGATAGAACCCGATTTTTGTAATAAAGGCTATCTGTTTCTGGTTTGTGATGGTATGGGTGGGCATAATGCAGGAGAAGTGGCAAGCAGTTTATGTGCTAATTGGTTTTGGCAGGATTATTACAATGAAGACGTGGAAATATCCAATCTAAGTGACTGGCTGAAGCAGGAGATAATCAGTCTAAACAGCCGCCTTTTCAACCTTTCGGCGGAGAACGCGGAATATCGTGGCATGGGCACTACTCTCGTAGGTATTATCATCCGAGAGAGCACGGCATATAGCTTTAGCGTAGGTGATAGTCGCTGTTATTTATTGACAGGCAAAGATTTCAGGCAGTTAACTGAGGATGATTCTGAAGTTTGGCAGTTATTTAAGCAGGGATTTATCAAAAAAGATGAAATCATCACCAACCGGCGAAAACACATGATCACAAAGGCAATTGCCATAGAGCCAACTGTAGAATTTCATATCTATGAGCCGTTTAATTTACCTGATGACTTCACCATTCTGCTGTGCTCAGATGGTGTGCATGATGTTTTAGTAGATAAAGATATAGAGCACCTGCTCAGAAAGAAAAGCGAACCTGCTCAGATCTGTGACGAGGTTATCAAGCTTTCTCTTTCCAAAAAGAGCAAGGATGATATTACACTAATAGTCATAAAAAAATGAGGCTTTCTAATATGAAGAATATCATAATAGTTATAATTATGCTTTCAGTTTGCAGCCTGGCAGCGGAGGTTTACCGGTTTAGAATATCGGCACAGGAATTTGGTGCCGATTTTGAGGTATTTATCACAGAAGTATTATCAGACGGTTCAAATAAGATAAAATCCGGTAAATACGGAGATAGTGACGTATCTGAACTAATCAGGATAGAGCGAGTGCCGGATATTATAGAATTATCCTATGACCTCATATTATCCAAAACCATTGAAAACGAGTGCCAGATCTGGATAAAGGACAGTTTTGCCAGTGATGCTTTTTCTTTTAGCAGCGGACTGAGCTCAACTGTAATCAATGTATTTAACGAAGCGGAAGAATTTTTGGAAATCCGCTTATATTCAACGGAAAAGGGCTATGAAACCTGGTCAAAATTTAATGGAGCAGATGAAGACCGCAGCATTTATCTATCTCAGGGCGCAAAATTATGGAAAATCTGCAGTATTATTCCCGCCAATGAGCAGATTTCAATAAATAACCAGCTATACAAAAAAACGCGCATTATCACCGGCAAAGTATGGAATACGCATACCGGGGCACCGATTGCAAGAGCAGATATTATTCTTAATACCAAAAATATAATTCAAACAGATGAACTGGGTAACTATATTATTGGCTATGATTATGATAAACTTGAACAGATAGTTTTTGCCGAATACAAGGCTTCAAGATCACAGGAGGTTGTCTTTAATTCCTTTGATGAGTATCCTCAATCTATCGATCTAAAGATTGATTATGATCCGGGCCCGCCGCCAAAAGAAAATTTTAGAAGAAGCTTTTATCTCCATTTTGCCTATGATTCCGCAGCCTTGGCTCATTCTGAGGAAAATACCAATAAAATTAAAGAAATGCTTAAGGTAATCTCAGGATATCAGATCATTGGTGCAGTTAAAATCGAGGGTCACACAGATAGCAGAGGAAATGAGCTTTATAACTATCGGCTGTCTTATGATCGCGCAAAAACGGTGAAAAATGTATTGCAAAAAAAAACGCAGGGGGTTTCATTTGAGCTGGCAGGTTATGGCGAATCAAGACCCGCAGCAGATAACAGCACAAGCGAAGGAAGAGCTCAAAATAGACGCGTTGAAGTGGCTTTTGAATACCAGGCTGATAGAGATTAGCAGGCTCTGGAATAATACCGGAAAGGACAAAAAATGAAGTTGACCGGAAAAATATTGAAGTATTTGCTGCTGATCAGCTTATGTATTCTTTTCTTGGGCGTTATCTTTCAGTATAAGGCAATTGCCAGATATATGAACTTGCAGAAATTATATGTATACGGGTTATCGGGTGGATTATTTCTGATAATCTATCTTAGCCTGCTCAGACGGATAATGAAATTCTGGGAGGTGTTTTCGCACGAACTTACCCATCTTCTTTTTGCGGTTTTCACACTCAATAAGATAGAAGGATTTAGTGTGTCATTTTCGGGAGGAGCGGTTAGCTATCGCGGAAATACTAACTGGCTGGTTAAGCTTAGTCCGTATTTTTTCCCCCTAAGCAGTTTTTTTGTGCTGATAGTGTCCCTGTTTTTGAATGATAATTATCAGCTATATATAAATCACCTACTGGTGATCACTTATCTGTTTTATGCACTAACAGCGATTGACAGCTTTTCTCTTCGCCAACCGGATATCTCCAGCAGTGGTTATATTTTCAGTGTAGTTTTTATTGTAATTATTAATGTGTTTTTACTATTATTTGTAATTTTTTATCTACAGAATAATCTGGACAATTATTGGCAGATAATCCAAAAAGCAACAGACTTTGGGAGGTATATATATGTTTAAGGAAATAGAAGGTATACTTCTGGGGAATCTGAATATTTTTTCAAGTGAAGATTTAGAGCTATTGGCTGGTTATAATATCAATACATTAGGGCAATTGCTGGGTGCCACGGGTGGTCTCCAGCGTCTGGAAGTGTTTAGTCAAATGGATGACGAAAACGATAAATTGCAAAGATTGCGAAACATTATCTTGGAAAAAGTTCTTGCTCAATACGGCAGAACAGATAAAGAATATAAGATGGGATTGCATTTTGAAGAAGAGAATTAAACCAGACAGCACAATATTGGAATTTCTGGAGCAGGCAGACATAAAAAAGGCAAAAGCTTATGCTGGGATTCTGAAGAATTATAATATAAAAAGTGTAGAGCAGTTCATAAGCGTTTTATCGCCGATATTACCTAAGTATGACCAAAAAGATATCAAAAGGAAATGCCTGCTCTCCAATTATTCACAGATCAGGCTGAAAAGCAGCAGCAGCGAGGTAAAATTAAAAAAAATCCGCAAGCTTTTCAAAAACAGCTCCAGAGAGGCTCAGATTATTCTGGCTCATCTTGACCGTGTAGATTTGCCGGTGCGCGCTTATAACCTTAGCAGTTCTTTTCTTTCTTTTGGTTTAAAGCAAACCGGCAGACGCTCCTATTGCACGTTCTGGAGTAATCATTCTCGTAATCAGAAAATTTCTGAACGCCATTATCTGATACCGGAATACGAGAGAATGGGTGAGATTTTTGACCAGGGCAGCCGTGGTACCTGTGTGGCAAATGCAGCTACCAGCATGATAGATTATCTAACCGTCTCTCAAACTTCCAGACAATTTCTCTATCATCAGTGCAAAATGATCGATGGCATTCCTCAATCTGAGGGCACCTTTATGAGAATGCCTCTGGAGATTATCTGCAACTCCGATTTGATAGATTATGGCACGATCCCTGAAGCAAAATGGGGCTACAACCCTCATAATAATTCGGATGTGCCGCAGGGACCTCCACCGGAAACCTGCTTCCAGGGAATACGTTTCTTTTCCCAAGAACCTGTTCAGACTCGCCAAAAATCGGTAGTCCAGGACGTTAAGCTCCTGCTTTCAGGTATTGATGGTTATAGTGCCGTCCCTGTCGCAATGGGCTTCAGCTTATACGAATCATTTATGAGCTCTTTCTCGGTTCGCACCGGAGAAGTTAGTCTTCCATTACCGGATGAAGGCTTATTAGGCAGGCACGCAATGCTCATTGTAGGCTGGGATGATGATGACGCCGTCTTTATTGTTCGTAATAGCTGGGGCTGGGGATATGCCGCAGAAAATAAATATCGGATGCCCGGACACGCTCTGATACCCTATGCCTATTTTGATAAATACACTCATGGCGGAAACGCCTTGTTGTCCGTGCAGCAGCAGGAGATGAACATTGACGAAAATGATAGATTGTATAAAAGAGAATATGAATTCAAAGGCAAAAAAGGAAAAATTGCAGCCGGCAGCCACTCAAAAATTCAGCGAAAGAAAAAAACTAAACCAATAAGAAAACCAAAGAAAGTTTCACTTCTGCCCCTGTTCATAATAGTTCTTGTTATCGCTTCTGCCAGATTTGTTTTCCCGGAATATTACTTCGAATATCGCTATTATCTTTCTGAATTACTCATAAGAATTAGTGAATATCTATCAAAACTATGGAGTATAATATGATCTTGAAAATAAATTTTGCAGGCAAAATATGGTATTGTTCGCAGGAGGACTTATGAAAAGACTTGTTTGTATCTTGTTTCTATTTACCCTTTTATCCTTACTTTGCGGAGATCAAAATAGGGGCTTTAGTGTCTCTGAGCATCTGATATTGGATGAATTGATAGATCAAAGTGTAAATCTGCTGTTTGATAGCTTTCAGAGTGTGCCGCCGGATAAATTTCACTACAAAAAAGATAGCACTATCGAAGGTTTTGGGATGCTGTTTGAAAGTGCTCCGCAGGATTCAGTACTCGAAGATAAAATATTTTCCCGAATGAAAAAGGCTTTCACTAAAACAAAATTCAGGTTGTATGAAAAGGAAAATATCGACAATATACTCCAAGAACAGGATATTCAATCAAATGATTTCTATTCGCAAAAAGGCAGGTTAAAAGCTGGCAACCTAACCCAATGGAAAGGTTTTTTGATCGGAAAAGTATCTCCCACTATCGAAAAAAACCTGGGCAAGAAAAAATTATACTTAGATTTCTCCTGTGATTTCTGTAATCTGGAAACAGGTGAACTAATCTGGAGCGAATCTGTTAGAAACTATCAAAGAATTCGTTTTCCAATGCATTTTTTCCTGATAGCTGTTGCCCTGATTGTCCTGGGAATAGCAGGCTTTAATATTATTACGCAAGGTAAAAAAACCAGCTTTATCTTAGGAAGCGGCATCCTGGCAATGCTGCTCTTATTCATCTGGTTCTTTTTCATCTAAGGAGGATAGATGCGATGTTATAAAATTCTCATGCTACTCGTTTTTTTAGCTTTTCTGGAAGGGTGCAGCTCATACCGGATTCGCAGCAACTCTCCGGAGAAAAAACCGCCACCCAAAGCATCTGCCGCTACAGCCGAAAATCTATTGCCGGATTATATTGCCTTCCCACCCGCTAATTCCCCAGCTTTCATCTATGGCACGGGCACCGGTAATTCTCTTAGCCAGGCAAAAGAAACAGCAAGAAATGAGATTATTCAGTTTTTTAGAGTTTACATCGAAAATGAATTCAGTAACTATATGCAATCCCTCGAAATAAATAACAGAGAATATTATAAGTCATATATCAGCAACAAGCTTGCAGCTCTCTCTCACCTTTCTATTCCGGGTATTTCATTCCAAACCACTGACCGCATCGGCAACGTCTATTATGCCTTGGCAAGTCTAGATAGAGCCGAATTCGAAAATTATCAAGCCGGAATTATTCAAAAGATATATTCGCTTATCAATCAGGCTGATGCAGAGGATAATCCCGGCACCAAACTGCAATTATACTATCAGTCTGCCGCTTTGCTCGCCAAAATAGTAATGCCAGTCGAAAGCGGTAGCACGCCCGGTTTCTCTTCGATTTTCACTAAAATTAATGATATCTACAAGCAGATAGATATCAGCTCAAAATTTAGAGACTATTCAAAATTTACTGAGTATCAAAATCTGATTATTGAATTGAAAGCGAAGGGGCTTCCCTTGAGCGGCATTCCAATTCTTATCGCCGATAATAGCTTTTATGCAGATGATAATGGCTACTACTATTTGCAAAACAATAGAAAACATCCTTATGATCTGCTGATAAAAATTGATGCCGCTGAGATTGTCTTGCCCGCAGAACTTTCCGGAAAAGAAATTGATGAAGCCAGAAAAATCATTAAATCGCTTTGCTTCTTCCAGAAAAATTTACACATTATCCCTCCACTCAAACTAAAAGCATTCATTGATACCGAGCACTATATAGACCACCATTCCAGTAGCAATTTCCAGCTTGAAAATATGATTAAGCAACACCTATTGAATATAGGTATTCACCTGGGTGATGATCGTGCAGATGCCAATCTAATTATCTCAGCCTCTTCGGAAGTTTTTGAATCTTCTTATAATGAATACCTGGGTTATTGCTATAAAGCTGGAGGTACTATCCGGATCAGCGGAGAACAAAGAGAAGCAATCATTATAGAATTAAATGACCAAAATACCTATGAAAAAACCAAGGCTTTTGACAAAAAACCCCAAAAAGCAGCTCAAAAAGCTGCTGAATCATTGAATGCTCTCCTTGTGAAGGAACTCAAAAAAATTAACTTTTCGGATAAATGAGGGAATTATGCTAAATGAACTTAAATTTTTTGATATTCCGGAAAAAAAATTCTATACTCAGAAAGAAATCAACGAACTCGCTGAACGGAACGCCGATGATTATAAAAATAATAAAAGAAAATTTCTCAGTAAACTGGGTCATTTATTGGGCAGCCAACAAACTGCCATCGATATGGTAACGGATTTAAAAAATGAATTAAAAAAAGACTTAAAAAATATTGATGTTCTCGAAAAAGCCGCTTCTTATGTCCAATTTATGCTCAAAGCAAAATTCTGTGATCTTATTGTCAGCATCAAAACTAATGAATATAAAGAATTATACGAAAATATCAAAGCGGATTACCTCGAGGTTGTCAGAGATTTCGTGCAAGGGCAATATTCCAAAGATATTACCGATATGCTCATTAATCATCTTACGGATGCCTTGGAAGTACTAATTGAAAATGGCGATACTACCGCCGAAATTAAACTGAAAAATCTTGAGAAAGTCTCTGACTTAGTTAATTGCTACAAGACCTTGGAGCTCAAACTAAAGAAACTGCAAAAAAATTTTCAACCGCAAATTCTTGACGAATGTAAGCTAAAATATGATGAAATATTTTTCCACAGAACTGATGCCAAAGTCGCCCTGCTGGAAAGGATAGACCATCTCCTGCAGAAATTATTCACTAGCGTAACAAAAGATATTCATGATGATATTGAAAAAGAATCTAATTCCAAATCACCCGCTATCACTAAATTGCTGCAGCTTTTCTCCCAATATGAAGAAATTGCTGCCCAATTCAAAGGCTTTGAGTTTGAGATCCCCCAATACGGCTATGAACGCAAAAAAACCGAATTGACTGAACTGCATTACCGCTGTCAGAAGGATATTGATGAATTTTCTCAAAAATTTGAAAATATCAAAAATATCAACAATAAATTGCAGGCTTATATAAAAAGTGAAGAATTATTAGTAGCTGTCTCTTATACTGTCTCCAATATGAATTACTCTTATCTGGAAATCATTCAGGCAAAAAAAAAACTTATCTCACTACAGGACTTATTAGTTAAGTTTTATGCAGAAAAGAAAAATAATATCTTATCTCCTCTGAAAAAAAACATCTCCCCAGATAAACAACTCACTCCCCCAAGACAATTCCAGACCTGGAACAGTTCCCTCAATGAATTGCAATCTCTAAAAACGAAACTTTCTTCTCATCATTGCCAGACCGATGATATCACAAACCTGATTGCAGAAATAATACTGAACCAAAACCGCTATGCTCTCAAGCTCTGCCAACGATATAACTATAAAGCAGGTAGCCTGAAAGAGCATCTAAATATCTATAAGCTTGCCCTGCGAAACCTTGAGAATAATAATGATGCCTATGAAACTCTTTCTCGGGAATATGATGAAATAACGGAATTTCAAAATAACTTCCATAAAAATATCCACTCCGCCAATAAATATGCTGCGCTCGTTACGCAGCCGGACTGTGCAGCCGAACCCGGAAAGATTTTTGCCGCATATAGTAAATTGGAAACCATCATCAAAAGCTATCAAGATTCTAAAATGCTGGTCTATCCGGAAATTAATTCTGCCTACCAAAATATTATCCAGGAATATGATATCGCCTCCGCTAATATCCAATCCTATAAAAATAAAATCGCCTGGCAAGGCACTATTTCCTTGATCGAGCCTGAAACTAATACACGTCTTGTGATTTTTACCTCCTCTCAAATTACTATCGGCAGAGCTGATAAACAAGGAGCTCTTGCTCAGCATAATCAGATTCTTATCCCCTGGAAACGCCTCTCCGCTCAGCACCTGATGATTGATTTTGAAAAAGGCTTCCTGAAAGACCTCAAATCAAGTCATGGCACATATATCAATAAAAAAGGAACTGATGATGACAGAATTGAACGAGTCTATTTCAACGAAGTAAAAGAATTTAATCTGGCAAAGGATATCACCTTCAGTCTATTCCATGTCCCGGATAATTTTAAGGGTTTCCACTGCCTCGGCTTGAGCACAAAACATGATAATTCCTGTGATCATGTCTCTATCAAAGCCCTCGATCATAATCTGAGAAATACCTGGTTTATCTATCTTCCCCCAAATCGCCCACTCTTTATTAGAAAATTTGACGGACAACCCGCATATCAAAATTCTAACCCTGATAGAAATTATCAGATCATCTATAAAAACGGATTCCTCTTCTTTTCCGACTTTTCTAAGGGCATTGATGATCACCTCATCTTAAGACATATCGATGATGTTATCACTATGAAAATTGAATAGAAAATACTATAATGAATAAATTACTCATCTTTTTATTGGTTATTTATAAAGAACACGCTTTCGCAGATGTTCTTCTCTAAAAAAAGGAGTTGAAAAAATGAAAAAGAAATTTGCACTCATGACTGCTTTGGCAGTTCTCATCCTCTGTTCTGCTCAAGATTCTTATGACGATTATAGAAAACAATTGAACCAGCAGCAAAAAGATTATATCAATCAGAAAGAATCAGAATTCCAAAAATACCACCTCGAACAGGATTCTCTTTTTATTCAGCATAAAGAGGCTATCGAAAAATTGTGGAACGAATTCCGCGAATCCACTCCCACCGACTGGGTCTCTTATAACGAAGATTTCTCAGGACGCAGCGAAGTTTCTTTTGAATCCGGCAGTATCAGGATTGACGCTGTTATTGATACCGATGCCGGTCAAACCGAGCAGCAAGCAAAAGAAATTATCAAAAAACAGATTGTGAGCATCTTGAAAGAAAAAGACAGCTCTGAAACACCTATTCTTAAAGACCAGGTGAAAAATCCTCTCGATGATCAAAAAACGATCGATGATCATGATGTTGATAAAATTGCTGAAAATATCGCCCAAAATGCCATCTCCAAAAAAATTACCGGCGCCGATAACCATTCCCGCTCCGTATTCTCTATCAATCTGGAACTGATACCCGATCACTTAAGCAAAAGAGCCGGAAAATATAAACCCGTCATCGAAAAATATTGCCAGATTTACCAAATCGACCCCAGACTCGCACTCGCTATCGCTCATACCGAATCATTCTTTAACCCCAAAGCTTATAACAGGCACGGGAATGCCTATGGCATGATGCAGATTGTGCCTAAATATGCCGGACTCACTATGAATAATGCACTCTTTAAAAAAAATCAACAACCTTCTTCCCATGAACTCTTTAACCCCGATATCAATATTCACATGGGTATTGGCTACCTGCGCTGGCTGGCTGATAATAAATGGGCTGATGTGAAAAATATACAAAACCAGACTTTCTGCCTCATATGTAGCTATAATGGAGGTCCCGGAACTATATATAAGGCTATGACCGGTAAAATGAAAAATATCGGCGATAAATGGAAGCCTATGTTCGATGACTTAAATAAGATGAATAGCCAAAAACTATTCGATAAACTCCGCCGCGATGTGCCATATGAAGAAACCAGAAACTATATCAAAAAAGTCCACGAAAGAATGAATAATGAATATGCAAAGGTGACTTCACCATGATGAAGCAGGCTGACGATTGTCAGTAAACTGTGATGGGCTTGCTGGGAACTTGCTGGGAGCTACGACGTCCACGTCGTAGATTTTTTGCTACAATATAAACAAAGCTCAATATTTTTTCACCACAGAGAACACAGAGGGCACAGAGAAAATTTAATTGAAAATGAAGAGGGTGATGCTGTGAGCTACGATGTCCACGTCGTAGATTTTTTGTTTACAATAATCCGAGTTCAATATTTTTTAACCACAGAGAACACAGAGGATTAAATGAAAAATGTAAAATGTAAAAATGTAAAATAATGTGGTTCGCCATGATGAGTGATGGGTGATGAGTAATGGGTGAATGTAAGATTGAAGATGTTAAGAATTCTACTGTCTATGTAGAAGCAGTCTTCAATTTTCTCATCTTCTCATCATCTCATCTTCATTGTGCTCTCTATGGTGAGAAAAAATTGATCTAAGTAACGGAGGTTTTTCTTATGCCTTATTGTGGCAATTGTGGTAAAAAGTTTGACGATG
>CAZRXY010000040.1:0-2131 GCA_964604155.1 uncultured Candidatus Cloacimonadota bacterium
CAAGCCGGATTATAAATCTATGAGCGAAATAGAAATGAGCCAGTATAATCGTCTCAGAAAGTGGCGCAATGAGCTGGCAGCCAGCGAAGGGATACCGCCGTATATCATCATGTATAATGCTCAGTTGTATGAAATAATCAAGAGGCAGCCCCAGGCCAAAGCCGATTTTTGTGCCATTAAAGGGATGAAGAGTAAGGCAGAGAAGTATGGAGAGCAGATAATAAAGCTCTTACAGGAGACCGAACTGGAGCATGAAGAATAATTATCCTTTGTATGTAAAATGGATGGACACAGTTCCCTGGATAATGTCACGGACGGAGCGATTTCCCAAAAATCTGCGTTATTCTTTATCACAGAAAATTGACAATATCTGTCTTGATATATTGGAGCTGATAATACAGGCGATTTTCAGCAGAACAAAGCATAATATATTACAGCAGATCAATCTAAAATTAGATGTCTTGCGTTCACTTTTACAGATGTCATTCAAGATGCAGCTTTTTAGTGAAAGTCAATACGAATACATCAGTAGAGAACTTCTGGAAAGCGGTAAAATGGTGGGAGGATGGTTAAGAAGTGTCTAAACGTATAGGTTTCCTTTATGACAGCTTTACATCGTGGTCAAATCTTTATCTGGCATATCAAAAGGCAGTCAGGCATAAAAAGAGTAAGAGTGAGACTGCGGAGTGGATGTATCATTGTGAAAAAAATCTATTTGATTTACAGTCAGAGCTAAAAGAGGAGCGTTATCTTCCTCGACCATATAAGTATTTTATGATCAGCGAACCCAAAGAGCGGGTTATCAGCGTAGCTGCGTTCCGGGACCGGGTTGTTCATCATGCTTTGGTAAATATTCTCGAGCCATACTACGAATTATCATTTATTCATGATTCTTATGCCACTAGAAAAGATAAAGGTTTACACAGGGCAGTTATTGCAGCTCAAAAATATTCCCGAACTTACTCCTGGTATTTAAAGCTGGATATTGAGAAATTCTTTGCCAGTATCAATCATGAAATTCTGTTTTCTCTGATCAGCCATAAGATAAAAGACCCCAAGATAATGTCAATATGCCGGGTAATACTAAAGAACCAGACTTTAAGTATGGGGTTAGAAGAAAATGTTGGTTTACCGGTAGGTAACCTGACATCTCAATTTTTTGCCAATATTTATTTAAATAAACTGGATCATTACATAAAACAGGATCTTGGCTATCATGCTTATGTGCGTTACATGGACGATTTTATTCTTTATTCTAACAATGTGCAGGATTTGAAAAAATCCCTTAAGCAGATAGCGGAATTTTTAAAGCAGCAGTTAGGTTTGCGTATAAAACCGAAATCAATTCAACTGAATAGAATTTCACTGGGCATACCTTTTCTGGGTTATCGCATATTTCCCAGAATGATTAGAGTACGGAAAGAGAACTTGAAAAGATGCTTGCAGGGAATCAAAAAAACAGAGATTGAGTATAAAAATGGAATGGTTACTTCTGAAAGATTATACCATAGCACTCGCAGCAGGATGGGTTTCATCGGATTTGCCAATAGTAACAATTTACAGAAATCAATCTGGGGTAGAAATCAAAAAGCGGTAACAACCGGGTGAAACGCGGCGGTAGCTGGAACAACAATGCCAACAACTGCACCGTTTCCAATCGGAACAACAACAATGCCACGAATACCAACAACAATATAGGCTTCCGCCTTTGCAGTATTTTCAGACAAGAATCTGCTCTGTAAGCATGGCAGATCATAAAAGGGAAAATCCAGATTTCTATCCAGTTCCTGATAAAAAAGGACAAAAAGAAAACAAGGCTCATGGCTTAGTAGCAAATATCGAAAAGCCGTGAGCCTTTTGGTTTTCTGGGTTTCACTTTCAGATATGACCGAGATTTGCATGGGCGGAACTATAAGTATCTCAACATAATTCCCAGCAAGAAGAGTGAACAGCATTTGCGGAATAACATAAAAGAATATCTTCGATATAACGGTCACAAAAATCCAATTGACTTAGCCAAAGGACTTAACCCAATAATCAGGGGCTGGTATAATTACTTCACTATCGGGAAAGTTAGCTACCCTAACACCAGTAAAAGGAAGATACGGTATTACCTCATGCAAAAGCTGCA
>CAZRXY010000041.1:0-7598 GCA_964604155.1 uncultured Candidatus Cloacimonadota bacterium
AAAAGATTTATCACCACAGAGATCACAGAGGACACAGAGGGAATATAAGAGGAAGAAATGAATAAAAAAAAAGATTTAATGAAAGTGAATAATAAAACAGTCTTACATTCTCTGTGCCCTCTGCCTGCCATATCGAACCTTGTTCGTAGTTGGTAGTTCATAATCTATTTACCAACCAAGAAACCACACCAACCACACAAACAAAGAAAAGTTTTACAAAATCTCAATTTCCCATCTTCGCATCTTCTCATTTTCGCATCTTCTCATTTTCTCATCTTCACCTTACATTATCCGTGCTGATCCGTGTAATCAGTTGCACCAGTCTTACATCTTCTCATTTTCCCATTTTCATCATATCCCCTCTGTGTCCTCTGTGTCCTCTGTGGTTTAAAAATCTTCTCTTTTTCCAGCCAGTAACCACACAAACAAAGAAAAGTTTTACTAAATCTCAATTTCGCATCTTCCCATCTTCGCATTTTCCCATCTTCACATCTTCACATCTTCACATCTTCGCATCTTCGCATTCTCTCATCTTCACATTACATTATCCGTGCAAATCCGTGCCATCCGTGGCTAAAAAAAATCCCCCATCACCCATCACACATCACCCTCTTCATTTCCAATTCAATCCCCTCTGTGCCCTCTGCCTGCCATGTCGAACATTGTTCATAGTATGGTGGTAGAAAAAAAGAAAAGAAAAAGATTTATCACCACAGAGATCACAGAGGACACAGAGGGAATATAAGAGGAAGAAATGAAAAAAAAAGATTTAAAGAAAGTGAATAATAAAACAGTCTTATATTCTCTGTGCCTTCCGCCTGCCATATCGAACCTTGTTCGTAGTGTGGTGATAAAAAAAATCTTGAGTTCGATTTATCGTAAGTAAAATATCTACGACGAAGACATCGCAGCTTAATTTTTACATTTTACATTTTACATTTTACATTTTACATTCAATTCCCTCTGTGCCCTCTGCCTGCCATGTCGAACCTTGTTCGTAGTGTGGTGGTAAAAAAACATCCCCATGCGAAGCAAATCACTTCAACATCCGCGCGCCAGCCAGCCCACCAGCTTTCATAATACTTGACAGCAAATGCCGCAATTTCTATAGGAATTGTCTGGAGGTGATTATGGATAATAATGTAATGAAAAGCTACGCGTGCCCAAAATGCGGGAGTACATCTTATAAAAAAGATGAGATGCGGGCTACAGGCACATATCTGGCTAAGCTTTTTGATGTGCAGAACCGGAAATTTATCACTATTAGCTGCGAACGTTGCGGCTATACGGAATTTTATAAGCGTCAATCTAACATGCTGGGTGACATCTTTGATTTTTTAATGGATTAGTTTGTGTATTTACCTGTTTTTGCTCCTGAGGGATTTGCTCAGGAGACCAAAGATTTCCTCAATCATTACGGGTTACAAAAGATCAAGCCCGATTATGTCGGGCTTTACATGATACTTTCTGCCTTTCAAGCTATTCCTTATGAGAATGTCTCAAAATTAATCCGTTATAATAGAATCAGGCAAACCGGTTTTGAGATCATTCGCCTGCCGGATACAGTTTGGAATGAATATCTTTCAGATAATCTGGGGGGCACTTGTTATTCACTCACCTTTTTTCTCGAGAGTATTCTCAAGAACTGCGGATTCTATTGCTATCCTGTAACCGCAGATATGAAGCGGGGCAAAAATATACACTGTGCCCTGGTAGTGGTTTTAGAAAACAGGCACTGGCTCTGCGATCCGGGCTACCTTCTAATGTCGCCCATGCTTCTAAATGGCAAAATGCAGAGCGTATATAGCACCGCATCTCGAGGCGTCAAGCTTAGATATAATGGCATAAATTATTCTCTAACTACCTTCAATAGCAGTAATATCAAATGGCGTTATACTTTTCGTGATACCCCATGCGATAAAAAAGATTTCCTTGATTACTGGCTGGCTTCATTCTCACAACCCACGATGAATGGTGTATGCCTTACACGTCAGCAAAAAGAGGGAATGATCTATGTGCATAATAATTATTTCCGGGAAGTGAACCGGAATATGATCAGAAAAAACAGGCTTGGTGGCAACTGGACAAAAAAGATAGAGAAAATCTTCGGAATACCGGAAAATCTTATCGAAGAAGCCTACGCATATTCCCAGGAGGAAAAATAATGCAGCCCCAGCACGTAATACCTGTTAAACTCATCATAGCATTTATCTATAATCAAAATGAGATTTTCCGGGAAGCACTGGAATTAACCCAGGATATCTGGGGCGTCTCTGATTATCAGAGCCAGGAATATTTTTTTGACAGCACCCAGTATTACGAGCCGGAAATGGGAAAACCCCTTTTCCGCTGCTTTAATTCCTTTCAAAAACTTATAGACCCCAGCGGTCTGGCAGATATCAAATTGACAACTAACCACCTGGAAAATATTCTCGCAGTAAATAATAAACGTAGAATTAATCTGGACAGCGGTTATCTGGATTATGACAAACTGGTTTTGGCTTCAGCAAAATATAACTACCAGAAAATCTACCTGAAAAATGGTATCTATGCCGATCCCACTCTCTTTTACCGTAAAGGCAGATACATCGCCCCAGAATGGGCATTCCCTGATTTTAAACAAGGTCTATACGAAAACGATTTCCTCCAGATAAGGCATCTTTACAAGCTTAATGTTGCGGAAATTCGCAAGCCAAGCGGTGGATGAAGCATCATGGCAAAAAAGGATTAGATGGCTCACAGCCCTACTTGCCGATACAAAAATTTGCAAATATCTTATCCAGAATGTCATCTGAACTGATCACTCCGGTGATTTCCTCCAAAGCTTCGCTCACCATTCGCAAGTCAAAGGCAATAAATTCCATACTGTTTTTATTTGCTATAGATATCTTTGCTTTAGCCAATTCTGATAGAGCCCTCCTGGCTGCCGCTATCTGACGCGCATTAGTAAGGTGAGGAGCTTCCAGTGATTCCGGCTTGATATTCATTTGCCTGAGTATCTCTTTTTTTACTGCTTCCAATCCATTTTCTCTTGTCGCTGAACAAGGGATATAGCCCTTTTGTTCATATTTTTTAATAGCAGCAACGTCAATCAAATCCGTTTTATTGATCACCTTCAATGTGGTTTTACCGGCTGGCAGTCTATTAAAAAATATTGCCTGTTCTTCTTCTTGACCCGGCTCTATTACATAAATCACCAGATCAGAATTATCTATCACCTCATTACTCCGCTCCATCCCCATCAATTCAATTTTGTCATCACTATCCCTTATGCCGGCAGTATCAAAAAATATCACCAGAAATCCATCAATTGCCAATGCTTCCTGCAAATAATCACGGGTAGTTCCTGGCTCAGGGGTCACTATTGCTCTGGCAGATTTCAGAAAAGCATTAAATATGCTCGATTTACCTACATTGGGCGGACCCACCAGGCTCACCCTGTAGCCATTACGCAAAATAATACCTTCCCTGCCGCTATCCTCCAATAACCCCAGTTCTCTATAAAGCTCATCAACTCTCTTTCCTAATTCGCTATACGAAATACCACCCGGAAAATCGTCGGGAAAATCTATTTCCAGTTCAATCTGCATTCTAAGCTCGGTGATCTTCGCTAAAAAGTCCTCTATCTTTCTCTGTAAGCCACCCTCTAATTGATTTATTGCAAGATTATGTGCCCGCCGCGTTGAAGCAGCAAGCAAATCTCCCACCGCTTCTGCCTGAGTGAGATCAATTTTACCATTGATAAAGGCTCGCTGAGTAAATTCTCCCGGTTCTGCCAATCGTGAATACTGCAGAAGAACTTCCATGATCCTGTCTGATATATATTGATTGCCATGGCAGGATATCTCCACCACATCCTCGCCAGTATAGCTCATAGGTCCAGGAAAAATAGTGATCAGCACGTCATCTATAAGGCTATCTCCATCATAAATTCTGCCAAACTGTGCCCTTCGTGCTGGCGATTCTGAAAGCTTTTTCTGCCCGCGAAATATCCTGTCACAGATCGATATTGCTTCCTCGCCGGAAAGCCGAATCAAATGAATGGCTGCATTGCCAAAAGCTGTCGCCTGTGCTGCAATGGTATCAATCCTGTAATTCATCACCAAAAATACCCTTACCTTCCAAATCTGCAAATATCTGGCTGCTGTCCAATCCCAGACTCGTTCTTAGTGTCTCGACCTTGCCATGTGTGACAAATCTGTCAGGCAAACCATAAGAAAACACCTTTACCTCACTATTACAATAAAATTCCTTAATACTCATGCCAAAACCGCCAATTAGAACATTATCTTCCAGGGTAATTATCACGCGAGCCCTTGCCTCTATACCTCGCAGCAGCTCAGTATCAAGTGGCTTTATGAAACGCGGGTCTATCAGTACGGATTCAATGCTGTATCTATTTTTTATCAATTCCCGCAGCTCCTTTGCCAGAGCAAAATATTTGCCGACCCCTATTAGGACTATCTCCTCTCCCTCTTCTATTACTAAAGATTTACCCAATACCACTTCCTCGCTACCTTCATGACATTCCGATGCCACTCCCCGCGGATAGCGGATCACACAAGGACCTGCCTCATATTTACAGGCATATTCCAGCATCATCTCCAGTTCGCTCTTTCCACTGGGTGACATTATTACCAGATCAGGGATCAATTGCAGATATGAAAGATCAAAACTGCCATGATGTGTAGCACCGTCTTCTCCAACCAGACCGGCACGATCAAGGCAAAATACCACTGGCAATTTCTGCAAAGCCACATCATGAATAAGCTGATCATAAGCCCTTTGCAGAAACGTGGAATACACCGCAACCACCGGCTTTAATTTCTTTGTCGCAATCCCGGCCGCAAAGGTTACAGCATGCTGTTCTGCTATTCCCACATCAAAAAATCTGTCAGGATAATCCCGCGCAAATCCACCCAGACCCGTGCCATCTGTCATCGCCGCCGTTATGGCAATTATTCTCTCATCTATAGCCGCCAGTTCACATAGCTTGGCACCAAATACGTTTGAATAACTGATTTCTGATATCTTTAGGCACTCGCCTGTTTCCACCTGAAAGGGACCCAAACCGTGAAACCTCGCTGCATCATCCTCAGCCGGCTCATAACCCTTTCCCTTCCGCGTAACTACATGCAAAAGTACAGGACCCTCCATATTATCCCTGGCACGACGGAAAGTTCTGGTTAGCTGGGCAAGATTGTGCCCGTCAATAGGTCCCGCATATTTAAAGCCCAGGTCTTCAAATATTATATTTGGCGCAAATGTGCTGATCACATTTCCTTCAAATCTCTGAGCAAAATGGATGATCCGACGCCTGTAATGAACCGGCACAGGAAGACCCTGCATCATATCCCAGATCTTGCTCTTAAGCCTGTTATAAGATTTGCTTACCAGAAAATCTGCAAAGTATTTCTGAAGCGCCCCTACATTAGCTGATATAGACATGTTATTGTCATTTAAAATCACGATCATATTTCTATTCAAGTGCCCGGCATGGTTAAGAGCCTCAAAAGACATGCCGCCCGTAAGCGCTCCATCTCCTATCACGGCAATAGCCAGTCCACTCTCACCCAACCGCTCTTTAGCTATGGTTATGCCCAGAGCTGCCGATATAGAAGTGCTGCTGTGCCCCACACCAAAAGCATCATAATCACTCTCAAATATATTATTAAATCCGCTTATCCCACCATATTCACGTAATGTGTCAAATCTGTCATTCCGCCCCGTGAGAATTTTATAGGCATAACTCTGATGTCCCACATCCCATACTATCCTGTCCTTTAACGGATCAAATACCTGCAAAAGTGCAACAGTAAGGTCTGTAGCACCAAGACTCGGGGCAATATGACCACCATTTCTGGCTGTTACTTCTATGATCCTCTTACGCACTTCTTCTGCCAGCAAACGTAATTCGCTGATGCTTAACACCCTGATGTCCTCTGGCTTCTTTATTTTCTCTAATATCATCAAATAAACCTCATTTTCTTTATATAACAGATTTCCCTATCTCATCGAGAATCTGCGATACTCCTTTCTTTTTAAGTGCAGAAAAAACAAGCGGTTTTGCAGATAATCCCAAACCCTCCTGTAATCCCTTTAGCCTCGCAGGCTGGATAGATATGGAAATCTTATCACTCTTGGTGGCAACCACGCAATACGGCTTGCTTATATCATTAAGCATTGAAACCAATTCTATATCTTTGGGATCTGTTTTATGCCTGATATCCACCAGCACAAATACTTTCATGAGCTGTAACCTGTACTCAAAATATTTGCTGATCATTATTTTCCATTTGTCACGCTCAGTTTTGCTCACCCTGGCATAACCATATCCCGGCAAATCCACTAACGTGAAAAAACCCTCGTCATCCCCGTCTTTAAATCTCACCCGAAAAAAATTCACTAATCTGGTCTTCCCCGGCTGTCCACTCACTTTTGCCAGTGATTTCCGATTAAGCACCGTGTTTAATAACGAAGATTTACCCACATTGGATTTGCCCACAAAGGCAAATTCCGCAAAGCTCGTCGCCGGATACTGATCCGGCTCGCAGGCACTCGTGATAAATTCTGAACCCGTAATTCTGATCATTCGAAATATACCAAAGATGAACGGCTGCTCTCAAAAATCTCTACCTCTGATACCCGTACAAAATCCTCATTAAGGGCAATACTTAATTCATCAAAAATATATTTCGCTATATTCTCTGATGTGGGATTCATGTTCGTAAAGCAATCCAATTCATTTAAATATTTATGATCAAGCTCTGATATCAATTTGTTCAAATGCTGTTTTACGATCCCAAAATCTATGGTCATGCCTATTTCATCTGTCCGCGAAGCAAGTATCCCCACTCGTACCTGCCAGTTATGACCATGCAAATTTTGGCACGCCCCTGCATACCCTTCCAAACGGTGTGCTGATGAAAATTCCGATACCACATTTAGTTTATACATAAATAAACCTCCAGATTACATCAGAATTTCACTTGCCTTGTGTGTAAAGTTTTTTTCTGTGAAACCCTGGCATACCACCAAAATTTATTTGTTAGTTTGGAATATTGAACTTATGAAGTTATTGGTAGCCACCATCGCACCATCGCACCGTCGAGATCAAAGTCTCCTCTTCTCCTCTTCTCCTCTTCTACTCCTCTAACCTTCAAACCCTCGAACCTTCAAACCTTCGATTTTCAGGCATCCCCCTGTTTTTTGAATTAATCGTAGTTCTAATTAACTGGGAAATAAATTATTAGGTTGTATTATCCCTGGTCGACCACCCCGGAGAGCTAATGCACATCCGGAAGGTCTCAATTGGGAGGTATTCAACCATCTAAGTTTCCTTGCGAATGGTCCTATGACCTTCGCAATGGTGACGACTAATTGTCTTCTTGATCATTATTTCCACTTTTCAAATTAATTTCGGGGGTATGCCATAATTACGGTGAACAGTGAGAAGTGAGAAGTAAGAAGTAAGAAGTGAGGAGTGAACAGTGAGAAGTGATGAGTGATGAGTGATGAGTGATGAGTGATGAGAAAATGAATAGCCCCGAGCTTTAGCTCGGGGTCTGGAGTTTGGACATTATATACAACTTTTTTTT
>CAZRXY010000042.1:0-8756 GCA_964604155.1 uncultured Candidatus Cloacimonadota bacterium
GTGAAGAGGCAGACCCTATGTGTCAGCTTAGTTGTCCCCTTAAAAAAGGAGATAAAAATGCGGCGTTATAATGCTGAATTTCGAGAATTAAATGTAAAAATGAACAGGGTGATGAGTGATGGGTGATGAGTGATGGGTGAATGTAAAATATGAAACTGGTTCAGTCAAACATAGATGAACATTGCCATATATACCAGATCAGTCATACCCTCTCTCTTTCCAATCGTCCAAAAGTCCAACCGTACAAAAGTCCAATCGTCCAATCGTCCAACCGTCCAACCGTCCAATCGTCCAAAAGTCCAACCGTCCAAAAGTCCAACCGTCCAACCGTCCAATCGTCCAAAAGTCCAAAAAAGTGACGACTAATTGTTTACTTGATCATTATTTCCACTTTTCAAATTAATTTCGGGGTTATGCTATGGTAAGATTAGTATTGACAAGCTTGGGAGCGCTTTGAGAAATGGCATCATGATAATATTAATAATGGGTTTGATAGGCTTAATAGCCGGAGTGATGAGTGGTTTGTTTGGCATTGGGGGGGGAGTGGTGATCGTGCCATTTCTGGTGACTTTTGGTGGTATGGGTATAAAGAGCGCCAATGGTACTTCCCTGGCAGCATTATTATTACCAGTGGGGCTGATGGCGGTGATGGCATATAGAAGAGACAAGCTGGTGGATATCAGGGTGGGATTATTGATCGCTTTAGGTTTGGCGACAGGAGTGGCTGCCGGGTCTATGCTGGCAATTGATCTGCCGGTGACTATTCTCCAGATGCTTTATGGTATTTTTCTTTTATATGTGAGCTATAGATTTCTGGTAATCCCTTTTTTGGATAGGAAGAATCGTTGTGGGGGTCAGTTGGTGATACTGGAGAAAAAGGGAAAATTCTGGTTATATATGTTATTGGGGCTCGCAGGTGGTGTGATGAGCGGATTATTTGGCATAGGTGGTGGTGTGGTTATCGTGCCACTATTATGTACATTATTCAATTTTGAGCAGCGTAAGGCGGCGGGGACATCACTGGCAGCCTTACTATTGCCGGTAGGATTGCCGGGAGTGCTTATCTATAATCAGGCGGGTGAGCTTTCATTTATCAGAGCTGCTCCGGTAGCAATTGGTTTACTTTTGGGAGCTTTTGCGGGGGCAAAGCTGGCTATTGGCATGAATCCTGCGGTGGTGAAGCGGCTTTATGGCGTTTTTCTATTGATAATTGGGATAGTATTTATACTGTAGGGGGTGATAATTAGAAGATTAACAGCATTGATAACAATTTTATTTTTGATATCTATAATAAGCGGCAGCCAACTGAATGATGAAGGTTCATTGCTGGCGGTGCTTTATCATCAGTCAGCAGCAGAATACAGAGCGTTGTGTTATCAGGCTTATAACCTGGCAACAGACCGTCTTAAAATATTGATAGCGGCAGAAGGTGACAAGCCAACGGCAGTGATACTGGATATAGATGAAACCGTGCTTGATAACAGTAGCTATAATGCCCGGGAAGTGCTGAAGGATTTAGAATATCCTCGGGACTTTTATGAGTGGATAGATAGTATGGAAGCAGAACCTGTGGCAGGGGCTTTAGAATTTCTGCAATTAGCAGACAGTTTGGGTGTGAAGATATTTTACATTACTAATCGCAGGGCTCACAAAAAAAAGGCGACGATGGGCAATCTGCTAAAGTATGGGTTGCCGCAGGTTAATGCAGAGCAGGTGTTTTGCAAAACGGGGGAATCTTCTAAGGAAGGCAGGAGAAAGCAGGTGATGCAGGATCATGAGGTTTTGTTGCTGCTGGGAGATAATCTGATAGATTTTGCTGATTTCTTTGACGGAAAAACGATTGAAGAGCGAAAGGCGGCGGTGGAGAAGCGGCAGCATGAATTCGGCAGGAAGTTTATAATTTTTCCCAATGCCATGCATGGCTATTGGGAAAAAGTGATAAACGATTTTGAATATAACCTAAGTCCTGAGCAATTGCAGGAAAAGCGATTAAAGCATCTGAAATATTAGGGGGGTAAATGTATCCCGATTACACAAGGAGCGTAGTTAACCTGATGGGCAGTCTTTCTGCGGCAATGGGGGCAAAGCCTTATTATGAGCCTTTAGCCGGTTTGGATACAGATTATCTGGCGGAGAAGGAAATCATAATAATGATCAATATTGATGCCATGGGCTATGAATTAGTGGAGCAGACTGGGAAAAACACGATTTTGGGGGATAATGTAAAATTTGAATTAACCTCAATCTTTCCTTCGACTACAGCGTGTGCCACGGTAGCATATCAAACAGGAATGGCAGCCTGGAATCACGGGCTCACAGGCTGGTTTGTCCACCTTAAAGAATTAGGGGCATTATCAGCTATTTTACCCTATTGTCCGCGTTATACCTGGAAGAATTATGAAGAAAGCGGAGTGAAGATAGACGAGATCCTGGATTGTGGCAGTATTTTTGACGAATTTAAAAGAGATTGCTATAGCGTGACCAAGAAAGCATTAATTAATACGCCAGTAACAAGGTATCTTTCGGGTACTGCCCAATGTCTGGCTTTTAAAGACTTGAAGGGATTCAGTCGTACTATAATAAAAGCAGCCAATAAAAAGAGCCAGCAAAAAAAATATATCTATGCCTATTGGAGTCAATTAGATCATATTGAGCACCGCTGGGGACCATATTCGGGTGAGACTGCGACGCACTTTTTGGAAATCTGCCAGGCAATAGAGAGAATAAAAGCTAAACTATCGAAGAAAAATTATATTATACTGATTTCTACCGATCACGGGATGCTAACGGTGCCGCCGGATAAGGCACTAAATAGAGAGGATTTTCCGGAATTGGATAAGATGCTGAATTTGCCCTTTTCCGGGGAGCCCCGCGTGCCTTATTGCTATATAAAACCGGAGAGAAGCCGGGATTTTGAGCATTATGTGCAGCATGAACTGGCAGATTATTGCGAGGTGTATAGTCGTGAAGAAGCCATCGGGAAAGGCTGGTTTGGCAAGGGTAGAGAGAATCCGCATTTTCGTGACCGGATAGGCGATTACATTCTAATGATGAAGGACAATTATGTATTCAAAGATACAGTTCTGGGTATGAAGGGCGTAGAATTTCTGGGTTACCATGGTGGTATCTCGGCGGCGGAGATGCGTATTCCTTTAATAATACTGGAGGATTAGATTTTTTTAGCGTGATATCATAATTTTTTCACCGGGTGTAATGACTGTGAAATCCGGCAGATACATAGCTTCGAGCAAAGTGGGAGGCATCTCAAATTCTCCGGCAGTAACCGCTCGAACCTTCACTTTGAATACCTTTGTATTATTTGAGTGCTTTTGATAATCGAAGAACCACAAGATTCTATCATCTCTGATATCGGTATAATCTGCATTTTTATTATAAGAATTATCACCATCCAGACGCATATTCACAATTTCCCAGCCAGAAGGCAATATCTGGGTGAGGGCAAGATTTTTTACCTCGATGGGCTGATGCCGATGAATAGAGATTTCCAGGTCGTAGGATTCACCTTGTTTCAGGGAGTCCGGGCCGATATTTTTCCCTCTGCTGCTATTTAAGGAGCGAGAAACAGAAAAAATTTCATTTGTAATTTCTCTAACCGGTTCAGCGGGGACGCGATCATAATAGAGAGTGAATTCAGCGGGGGCAGAATCCTCATCGAGGTAAATCTCGATATCTTTGGGGTTATCAAGAGTGACCAGCCAGCTATTATCTGAGATGTGAAAAGATTGTTCTGGCGTATTATAGCCGGAGAACCTGCCTTTCACAGGCTCGGTGGAAAAAAGTTCCGCGTGTTTTGCGGCATATGAGCTTAGAGCCCAGAGCATAAAAGCCCGGCTTTGGGTGGAATAATATCTATCGCTATTGAGTTCTTGAGAGAGGCTTGTAAAGAGGGTGCGGGCAATATCTTCATGACCCAGATGGGTGGCAATTGCCAATATGATGGCACGATCACGCTCAAGGCTGCCATAATTTTTATAAAAATTCTCTGTTTTAGTATTGGCATCACGCCCAGCCTGCGAGGCAATCTGTTTAGAAATATCGATCTGACCCGCTTCGTAATAAGAACCGGCAAGCAGCCAGCGATCACAATTATCAAGCATATCAAATTGATTTTGCAGCAGATAATTCATCTGGTTCAATTGAGGTTCGCCGGCACGAGCCAGCAGGTATAATTGATAAACCTGAATTTTCAGCAGCCCGGGTTCTATAGTTTTTATTCCACTTAAGCCGTTCTTTTTCAGGTAATCCAGAGCCTTTTCATACTGAGCTGCCGGAATATCATAGCCTTTTGCTTTTGCTTCCGTGAGAAAGTGGGTTGTATAAACTGAGGACCAGGGGTCTGATGAGAATTCTCCTCTCCAGTAACTGTAGCCTCCCTGGCTGTTTTGATATTTGGCAAGTTTACGCAAACCTTGCTGGATATTGAAATTTATATCCCCCAGGAGCTGAATTCTCATATCGGGTTCTATCAATTCTGCAATAAATAGTTGTGGAAAAAGGGCAGAAACGCTTTGTTCAAGGCAGCCGTAGGGGTAGCGAACCAGATATTTAAAATGCTTATTATATTGGAAGTAGCCTGGTCTGGAGAATACGAGACGTGAGGATTCGGTGCCTATAACGGCATCGCGCTTGAAATCAAGAACAGCTTTATCTCCGGGATTAAGCAGTGACCGCTGTGAGGCGAGATGATATGGTTGCAATGGGCGTACGGGAATATTGATCACAGAGAGATGCTCGTATTTATTAGAATTTACCTGAGTGCTTACTTTAACCGGAGTGATGGCGTTTTCCATCTCAGCCTCAAAGATCACTAGAGCCTCTGCATTATCATTAAGTGTGATTTTCTTTTCTGATTCGCTAATGATCTTAAGAGGCCCTGAGGTGTTGATAGACACTGTGGCGTCTATGATTTTGTCATTGAAGGCAAAGATTTCTACAGGAATAAAAATCTTATCGCCAGGAGCCAGAGCTCGTGGAAGAGTGGGAATCATCATAAGTTCTTTGCGTACGGTTACGCTTTTATGAGCTGCGCCAAACCTGTTACCGCTGGCACAAACTGCCATAATACGGACAGCTCCCAGATAATCCGGGATAAAAAATTCTGCTTCGGCTTTACCATTTTTATCTGCTTTTAGGATTCCGGAAAATAGAGAAACCGGTTCAAAGCGTTTGATTTCAGTTTTTTCTAATTGTCTTTTACCAAATTCTGAACTGTCCATGGAATATTCCACGCCACCGCCGATGGCAAATCTTTGATAAATATCGCCTTGATTTATATCTATAAAACCGGCAAAATTATCGCAGGTGATAACATCCAGTTTTTCTTTCTGATTAAAAAACTGCCAGGGATCGGGAGAAAGATGCTTTGTGAGTGAGAGCAGTCCTTCATCGACGACTGAAATAGTGAATTGAGCATTTTTGCCTGGATCAGCCTGCACCTGGCAGGAAAATTTCTCTCCCGGTCTGATTATTTCGGGTGTGGTAAGTTTTAAATCAATAATAGTAGCTTTATCTGTGACCTTTATCGGGATAATGCCATACATCCGCAAGGGGCAATCATTTTGTTTTTCTTTTTGCGGTTGTATAGCCGAGATAGTGGCATAAGCCCCCGGAGTCAGATTTTTGGTGACAGCTATATTGATCTCTGCCATAGTGCGTCCCGCAGGCATATCATACCACCACCAATCCAGGATTTTATCGGCTTTTTCCAGAGTAACCAGAGTCCTCAACATATCATTTGCCGTGAATCTTAGTTTTGCAGTTTCTCCCGGGTAATATTCTTCTTTATCCAGTTCAAGCGAGAGTAAATCTTCCTGCTTGATAGAATCATAATGCCCTCTATTCCAGCTTCCGGCAATATTAAGAGAACTTGTATTACCCTTGCCTTCTTTGGGCAGGTGGGTAACTTCTACCAAAATGTTTCCGGATTTCAACTGGGGCAATTGATATCTGAGTGGAGTATTTGCACTTAGGAGCATTTTCTGCTCAACCAGTCTGGTGGAGCTGGATTGTTTATAATGCCTTTGGAAATCAGAAAAACTGTCATATTCCAGCCACCAGTAGTTTTTGCTTTCATAGATAGAAATATTAAGATTTTCACCACCGATGGGGATGCCATCAGGATCAAGCAAAATGAGTTCTATTATTTTTTCGGGATCATCAAGATTCACCTTTGTGGCTTTGATCCCTACGTAAGCCTGCCAGGGATCCCAATACAAAGAAATCGCTTCTTCGCTGGCTCTGCCTCCTGCTTCTGCAACCGTGGCGGTCACTTTAAGAATCCCTGAAGCATTAAAATTATCATCTTCCGGTCTTTCCCAGATTATTGATGTTTTACCATGATCATCCAGAATTGCTTCAATAGAGACTGGTTCACTTTTAGACAAATTCCGCATCGCGTCATGGAAAGAAAATTCCTTCCATTCCGGCTGCTCAAACTTTTTTTTCACACCCTGTATGTGATGCACAATTTTTGCCTTAAGACCGCTGGCAGGTCTGCCAAAAAGGTAACGGGTTTCCAGAGTGATCTCCACATTGCGGTGTTCCGGCAGTATCTTCCAGTACTCGGGAGAGAAATTTAATTTCAGGCGTTCAGGCGTAATGGTCTCTATTCGTAATTCATGATCAAAGGTATTTTCTCCTACCTTCACTCTTAAATTCCAAGAGCCCGTGGGATCATCAGGGGAGGTTGCATAGGGCAGGTGATAAAATCCATCTACGCCATTTTTCAGGACATTGCTCATTATTTTGGTCTGCCGTGGATCAAATATTTCCACAGTCAGCGGATGGTTATCGGGGAAGGTGCCGTCCTGGTTACGCATGATAATAGAAATATTGATCTCGTCTCCGGGTCTGTAAACACCACGCTCCGTATAGATATAGGCACGCAGCTTTTTTGAGCCGGCAGATGAGCCACGAGTATCAAACCTGCTGGTTTGCCACTGATTGCCGGACAGCTTGAGCATATTTTCCTGAAGATTGCTCCGGGCAGTTACAAAAAATGGCTGCTCGGTTGACACAAAATTATAAAATCCTTCCTTATTCGTGAAGCCTTCCGAGATCACCTGATTTTGAAAATTCAGGACTTTGATGAAAGCATCTTTCCAGGGCTTGCCGGTGAGTACATTGGTCACCAGGCATAAGTGATCTTCTGTCCCCCTTTTATAGGTGATAGCCAGATCGGATACTACAACCGGCTTTATTCTGGTGCCAAAGCGGTAATAATAGCTGTGAGATAGTGGATCGTCGTAATAACCACCCCCTTTCATTAATTCATTGGGTACATACAGAATATCTTCTTTTTTCATAGAGAGTTTTATAACATAAATGCCGAATTTTTGCCTGGGCAGCAGTTTTGAGATATTTAATTCATGCTGCAGCCAGATATTTTTGGTTAATCCTAAATCAAAAACACCTTCAGCAACAGTTTTACCCACACGATTCAAGCGGTAGTAGTTCCATGTATCAGAGCTTTCCCTGATATCCCATTCCTGAAAATACTGGCAAAGATTATTTTCATAGACCCTGGTGATCTCATAATGTACCTGCTTTACGTTTATGGTTTTAAAATATATATTATTATCGCTGCTGCCGGTTAATATTGACCCACTATCACTAAATTCCAGCACAGGTTTGATATCGGTAAGTACCAGATTGCTGCTATATGGCTTCTTTAGCGTTTTTTTTGAATCGCTGCGGATATCCTGGTCTAAACTGAGCGTATAGGGCTCGTTATAGGCAAATTTCCCCCACACTCTGATGATATTCCCCGTGACATTTGTATTGAAAGGAATTTCCGGGTCAATGTGCACAAACGCAGAAAAATCCTGAGCTTTATCGAGCGAAGAAGAAAATTCTATTTCTATATAAGGGTTGTCTTCCAGATTGATCATATTTATCTGGACGACAGAGAGGATAGATTCTTCGCCAGCATCAAAACTGCGATATATGTCATAGGGCAGATCAAGAAAGTTACCCTGTAATAAAAATTCTATTTCCGATGAGCCCTGTGAGTAATCAAGCAGCCCGGATTCATAGGAATAGCTTTTGTTTCCAATTTCTAGCCAGTCCAATTTCTTTTTTTTGCCTTCATAAGTAATAACCGCTGCTTTATTCAGTGTTTTTAGAGAGACATCTGATAAAAATTTTATCTTGCCTTTCAATCTGAATTGCTTTTCCTCGGCATCTGCTATATCTATCCCGCACTCAAAATCTTCTACTGACTGGCTGATTACCTGAAAGGAAAATTTAACCGGAACAACTAAACTGTCCTGCTCTGACCTGCCTGCCGGTAAGATGGTGCAGTTATAGGTTCTGTTTGCGATGAGATCATCTTTGGGGAGATAGTAGATAGTTTTCTCATCCTGCCATTCTGCTTTGCCTTTGATAGAAGGCTCAAATATGAATTCCAGTTCCCGGGCCGCAGTTCCCTTTTTACCGCAGATATTCGTATTATCTCTTAGATTTATAATTATTGGAGAATTATATATCAGATAGCTGCCGGTAGTGGATTCTATGATCTTAGTAAGATCAAAAGGCTCGCCGGAAACCGGCTTTTTGCCATTTTGGCACCCAGTTATTGACAGTAGGATCATTATGGCAGATAAGGCAAAGTATAACTTTTTTTTCATGCGTTCCCCCACGTACTTTATATGCGAGTTAGGACGCTTTTACGATATATTTCTGTCAATCTTTTCCTATTTCACTGGGTGATGAGTAATGCGTGATGCGTAATGCGT
>CAZRXY010000043.1:0-20891 GCA_964604155.1 uncultured Candidatus Cloacimonadota bacterium
TCACACCGGAAGCAAATCTGCTCCATAATACTATATATACCGCCACGATCACCAGCGGAGTAACTGATCCCGCCGGCAATGCTATGGAAAATGACTATATCTGGACATTCACAACCGGTACAGCTCCTGATACTACTCCTCCCACAGTACTATCTACAGTGCCTCTTGATATGGCAATTGATGTAGCTGTTACCGAGCCCGTTATGGCAGAATTCAGCGAAACATTAGACCCATTAACTATAACTTCGGAAACCTTTACTCTTTTTGATGGTAATGCAATCGTCAACGGATTAGTAACTTATGAGGCAATCACTGCAACTTTCACACCGGAAGCAAATCTGCTCCATAATACTATATATACCGCCACGATCACCAGCGGAGTAACTGATCCCGCCGGCAATGCTTTGGAAAATGACTATATCTGGACATTCACGACTCAAGGCGAACCGACTTATCTCGCACCTGTTGACTTAGGTTCAAGTGGCAATTACGTAATTCTTGCAAAAACGGCAGTCTCGACTGTTCCCTATTCTGCAATTACGGGAAATATCGGATTAAGTCCGGCTGCTACTTCCTATTTAACGGGATTTTCGCTTACGGATTGGACCGGATTTGCCACCTCAGACCAGGTAACCGGATTTTTGTATGCAGCTGATATGGCAGTTCCAACTCCAAACCTGCTGACAGTGGCAGTATTAGAAATGGAGGCAGCTTACGTTGATGCTGCAGGACGCCCACTTCCTGATTATTTAAACCTGTCAAGCGGAGCAATTGGCGGCCTTACTCTTGCACCGGGCCTGTATAGATGGGAGAGCACAGTTACAATATCTGATGATGTAACCATCACAGGTGGTGAAGACGACATCTGGATATTCCAGGTTACAGGAAACCTGATTTCAAACATCGGAACTCAGGTAATTCTGAGCGGCGATGCTCAGGCAAAGAATATATTCTGGCAGGTTGCTGATCAGGTTATTTTGGGAACAAACACTCATTTCGAGGGCATTATACTGTGTCAAACAGGAATCGACTTACAGACAAATGCTTCTATAAATGGCAGACTCCTGTCACAGACAGCGGTCACTCTTGATCAGGCAGTCGTTACCGAGCCCGAAACTGCTTCACCACCGGAACCCGGACAGACCTGCGATGCAGCCATGGACTATGGTCTCATCAACGGACCCGTTCAGACAGGTTCTATTGATCCATCTCAGCAAGTCTGGTACACTTTTACCATTGAAAATGATTATGAAGACGTAGGCATCTCTCTGCTGGGTTCGGATTTCGATACGAAATTAGAGCTTTGGGGAGATTGCAATGATACCGCCTATATGGCATATAATGATGACTGGTATGGTCGTAGCAGCAACAATGTAATATTATCTCCGAAAGAAAAAGTGCAATATAGACTTATTCAGAGTTACATCCCCTATGAATATCTTACAGCCGGAACATACTATGTAAAAGTTTACGGCTGGGGAGAAGAATTTGGTAACTATGAACTTGAGATTACAGGAAACATGGTTGTCCCGTGCGATGTAGAAGGTTATGTATTTGATTTTTGGTCGCTGGCTCCACTCGCAGACGCACTGGTTGTGCCTGGGGTAAACGGTTTCGAAACCTATACTGACGATAATGGTTATTACTATATCCAGAACCTGCCCGTTGGAGAATATACTTTCGCAATTTCCAAACCTTTTTATTCTGTTCAGCACGTACCTGTTACTGCGTTAGAGGGTTTGAATTCCATAAATTTCTATCTGAACCCGATTGACTATAACGAAATTGGAACAGGTACAAATTATTGCAGTTATACACCTGCCTACGGATATTTTGATTACAGTTGGAGTGGGTCAATTTATCTGCAGGAAGAGCTGGGCGAAGCAATGACCATCAATAAAATAGCCTACCATGTTTCTAACAACCCGGAAAATTACGCCATGCAGAATCAGTATGTATATATGGCTCATTCAAATATGGACATCTTCAATGACAATAGCTATATGTTTCCGTCCACTACCCCCGGATTCCAGGAAGTCTATACAGGAACCGTCATCTGGAATAACGGCTGGGTCGAAATACTTTTCGATAATGCTTTTTATTACAACGGCGTGGACAACCTGCTGATCTGGTGGGATAACTATGATGGTGATTGGGCAACCGGTTATCCTCAATTTTATTACACCGAACAAGAAGCCAGAACTGTTCATAAATATAGTGATGATATCTTCCCATCTGCCTTACCAGGAATAATAACCTCTTATGTCCCTAATATCCGCCTCTATGAATATCCTATTATGTATGGTGACGTAGATAATAACGGTGTTGTGGAAGCTTATGATACTGCTATCATCCTGCAATATGTGATAAATCTGGATCCTGTTGCAGTTCCACTTCCCTGGAATGAAGAAACGCTGACCCGTGCCGATGTCGATGGCAATTCTTTGATCTTCGCCTACGACGGCGCTCTGATCTTGCAATATGTGGTCGGCGCCATTGATATCTTCCCGGTTGAACTTATGGTTCGTCATGAAACCCCCGAAGCCTCTGTAGAAGTTGTTTTCGTTAATAACGAACTTATCTTCACAGCAGCCGGTGAACTTTATGGCTTCGAAGCCGAAGTTTCATCCACAATCGGAATCCCGGAATCTAAACATCTTTATGCAGTTAACAATAACAAGATCGCTCTGGCTTCAGCAGAAATAGTTACAGGTGAATTCCTCAGAATTCCTGTTTTAAATGATAACGTTACCATTGATATGGTAATCAATACTACCAATGAACAGGTAATTCTCAGATCCGTTGCCCGATATACGGAATTAAACAGTAATTATCCGAATCCTTTCAACCCGGTCACCACCATTGCTTACGAACTGGCTGAAGCTGGTAAGGTTACCGTTCAGGTCTTTAATGTTAAAGGTCAGATTGTTACTACTCTGGTCAATGAGTATAAGCCGGCAGGTTCTTATAATATAGTCTGGAATGCAAAGGATCAGGCTTCCGGAATTTACTTCTACATGATGCACAGTGGACGCTATACAAACACGAAGAAGATGATCCTGATGAAGTAATATCCTTCTAAATATTGTTTTACAGCCCCTGCTCCAGCAGGGGCTTTTTTGAAAAGAAACCCCAATAAGCTACCTATGCAATTAAAATCTTGTCTTGTTCATTAAATGTATCGGGCGTTCTTTCCCTTACTCTCAACTATTTTTGAATTGCTGACTTACCTTCAGATTTTCTTTATGCATGATTCATAATTTATCCTTAAAGATATATTCCTTATCCTGCGTTGCTTGTATAATAAAAATTATTACCATGAATTATCAATCCGGTTAATCAAAAAAACCGGTGGAGGCAACCTGATATATAAAAGCACCCGGCAATTTAACCGGGTGCTAAATGAATTTATCCTTCGATTACTTCCACATTTGCGCGAGGAATACTAATTTGTTTCCCATTATCGAGTTTTGCTTCCAGGATACGGACAAGAGTTTCAGATTCTACCATTGTCAGTTCCTCAGGAAGAGCAGTGATTTTGCCAATTTCGCCAAAATTTGGTTGCCTGATTATCCTGATGCGGGAGCCGATTTCCAGAGTCGATGATTTTGGCGGGTCTATCACGAGGTCTTTTTCTGAGAATTCCAGAGGGATAATGATCTCGGGTCTCATCACACCGGCACGTATCTGGGTCATACCATGGCATGAGGCATCTTTACCTTCAAATTTCTTTAATAGCTTAAAGGTATTATCTGCCATCTTAATATTTCCAAATCCTTCGGTGCAGATGATGGAAATGCCAATATCTTCGTGACCTGTGATAGCTACGCCGATATTATACCCCAAAAGCTTTTTGAGGTCATTATCATCAACTCCACCGGTGATAAGAGCGTTGATACCCAGATCAATAGCTTTTTTTATGGTGTCATAATGCACCAGTGCGCCGCATACACAGATTTTGCCGCGACAGCTTTCATCCAGATCGCTTGCCTTTATTGTTTTATCCGGCGCATCAACCATCACCTTGATCTGGCCATAAGTTTCGCCTCCAATTCCAAAAATTCCCTGCACATAGGCAGATCTGTTTTCAATAACAACGCCTTCCTCAGGGATCACCCTGTCAATAATCCCATCAATAAATGCCTTCACTTGAACGGGTATGCGGGGTTCACGCAGCAGCATCTGACCTGTGATCTTAGAAATATTTTCAATCTCACCGGTGAGCGGCGATTTCACGGTATTTTTGAACATGCCCAGAAAACCATTAGTCTGGGCAATCACATCGCCTTTGGTGATCATATCGCCTTCTTTTACTCTCACATAATCTTTCACCTGGTCGGCAGGTACTCCCAGTTTATTAGACAGGTTAAAAGGCATAACCTTGCCGGGCAAAAGAGTCTGGGCAACAAGGTCTTGAGCTTTCACCTTATCTCCTTTTTTCACCAGCACTTCTCCCTTGAGTGGCAGTATCCTTTCTTTGCTTAGTGTGATCCCTTCGGTAACAGTTAATCCAGCAGAATAAGCTTGAGCCATTTTAACCTCCTATTGCAGTATAGATTCGGGATAGGCATTCAGTTCCCGCATCCATTTTTTTAGTAAGCCCACTCGTTCATCTATATCTTCCGGCAGATTAAAAGGTCTTCTGCCTCTTGTATCTATCACAATGCCTACCACGCCGCCATGCAGCTCAGTGGTCATTTCCTGATTCTTGCCTTCTCCAATATCAAGCCCATGCTGAGGTTTTAGTACCGCTTTTGCCGTCTGATCGACCCCGCAGGGCAACAATCTAATTTCCCCAAAGGGAATGTCCTCTTTAAAAACGGTGCCGTCTGCAAGAGTTATCTCCGCAGAAAGAGCAGTTTTTCCATATTTACACCTGCCTACCGGAGCTACGCAGGTGCCCAGATAGACAATACAGTCTTTTTCAAAAACCTCAGTAGCAGCTTTTTCGCTGATTTCAGCCAGTACGCCGAGATGAGGCATCATAAAAATGCTGTCTACGGCAAGTCTGGTGATCCCTTCCGGCAGAAAAGCATCTATCATCATCATCACGCTCTGATTACGGCGAGGAGCATGAGAAAGTACCCCACCAGAACCAACCAGCAGATCAAGAGACATCATGTCCACAATTGTCTCGCCGGAAGTGCTTTGAGAAAACGCCTCATCAATGCCACGTTGACGTTGCGCACCTTTGAGCGAAACAGCAAATTCCTTATGCTGAATGAAGGCATATTTAAGAGCCTCTTTAGCAATTGCCTGCTCCAACACCAATTCTTCCAGTTGCTGAGGAATTGTTGTGGGACGGATCATTTTGTTTTTTATCATATTTCTCAATTCAGATTCATTAATTTTAAATGGTACCCAGCGGAGAATATTGTTTATCCCGGCAGTAGCCAGAACATTAGATATGCTGTAGCTCATTCCCAGATTCGCCGATACAGTTCTATTAAAAATATAATCTGCGGTGAATACCGAAAAAATATCAGTTGTAGCTCCACCGATATCTACCCCTACCACCTCTATTTTATGCCGTCTGGCTATAGCCTGCATAATATTTCCCACAGCCGCAGGAGTGGGCATTATAGGAATATTTTTCATCACGCCTTCCACGGGTCCAATAGTCCATCCCATAAGCTTATGATAACCCGGAGCCTGCTGCATCACGTGCTCCATAAAAAGGTCATGGATTTTATCTCTGGCCGGTCCAAGATTTTCCAGTTCCATAGTGGGTCGCAGATTGTCTGTGATAATGAGATCCACCTTTTTCTGCAATGTTTCTGAGATTATATCCCGCACATCCGTATTACCTGCATAGATGATAGGTAATTTATAATCTGAACCAAGTCTGGGTTTAGGGTCTGCAGCCCCTACCAGTTCTGCCATTTCTACTACATGCTTGGTGGTGCCCCCATCTACTCCACCCGCCATGAGGATCATATCGGGACGTAATTGCCTGATGCGTTCAATCTTTTCATAATTTGCCCGTTTGTCATTGCTGGCAATGAGATCCATCACAATGGCTCCAGCTCCCAACGCCGCTCGTTCGGCACTCTCACCCGTCATCCTCGCAACCACTCCCGTAACCATCATTTGCAAGCCCCCCCCTGCCGAAGAAGTGGAAACATAAGCATCTGCCCCCTGGTCACCCTCCCGAGGCACGATCAGAGTTTCACCATTTGTGAGAAGTATATTGGGATTATCATACTTGATGCGGGCAAGCTCCTGCAATTCGGTTACTGCATTAATTACTCCCCTGGTAACATCATTCAAAGGAGCTTCCACCGTAGTAGGGGCTTCCCCACGGACGGTTTGCCGATACTCTCCATCAATATACTCAATCAGTATTGCTTTAGTAGTCGTACTGCCACAATCTGTAGCAATAATACGCCTTAACTCATTAGCCATACATTCCTCCGTTTATTTCTTAATTATTTTATTTACTAACCCTTTTAATCTATCTTTACGCTTCATACGTTTCAGTCTTTTCAATTTACGCTCCTCCTGCCAGATTTCTGTATCTACCTCGTCTATCCTGTCAAGCAGGATTTTAATATATTCATCATTTTCCATGAGGGCGGCAAATTGCTGATACTGGCGGGAATCGAAGAAAAATTCTGCGAATGGCATTATAAAATATAAAAACTGGCTTCCGATAAAATTCAGGGGTCTTATTGATTCTATGGTCATCAGAGCAGCAGGTGTGAGCCTTCGTTCTGCTATAAAGCGTGCAGCCTTATCTATGAGAATGAGAGCTTGTTCTCTATCTACTTCCACTATGATACCACAGGAATTTCCTTTCAATATTATCCACCTTTCATCTTTTATTTTCTATTGTGTAAAGATTTAAGAAGGTCTTGCTATTGTCAAGACAAAGACCTGATGAACTTTATTTGCTTTAAGTGTGCGGGCAATACTATCGACAGTAGCACCCGTAGTAAACACGTCATCAATCAGCAAAACAGATTTATTTTTTAACTGATCAGCATCTTTGAGGCAAAAGGCATCTTTGACATTTTTATGTCTCTGAGACCTGTGTAGGCTGGTTTGGGTTTTTGTATATCTTGTACGCATCAGCAGATCATCACGATATTCCATATCATTGAATTTTGCCAGCCATTTTCCGATAATGGCACTTTGATTAAAGCCGCGCTCGCGCAATTTTACCTTATGCAATGGCACGGGCACGAGAATATCCGGAATACCCCATTTCCAGTGATTTTCCAGATATAGGCTGGCATAGGCAGCCAGGACAGGAGCTACTTTTAAAAATTGATAGTATTTGAGACCGTGGATCAGCCTTTTTGTCCGGTCATCATAGAGAAATACAGATCTGGCAGCGGTGAAAGCAAAATTTGTCTTAGTGCAGTGCGGGCAACCCATAGCTAAAACAGGGTTGCCGCATTTAGGGCAAATATCTTCTGATAACACCACCAGATTATCTATGCAAGCCGGGCAAAGATAGCGGTTAATCTCCCACAGTTTCTGCTTTTTTTCATCATCGATATCTGAAACCGGCTCATAATCCAGCCTATCTCCGCAACACCAGCATACAAGCGGAAAAAATAGATCAACTACGCCTTTTAGCAAATTGCTCAATCGCTCATCAGGCTGAGCTTTCGTCTCCACTTTCTGCATCATTATCCAGCTTATCCAGTTCGTTTCTCAATTTCTTTTGAAAATAAAAACCTGCTCCCAGATAGAGTATCAATACTGCCAGAGCCACCCACTTCAGGATGACCAAAGGCAGCCAGAGATGATAGATCAAAAAAGTGATGAGGATCAAGACAACGAGTGGCATCCTTAATTTCAGCTTTTCCTTCCGAATTTCATAAATCAGTTTTTTTCTTGCTTCTTCCATTATTAAAACACCCTGCTATAAATAAAGTCCACATTTTTCAAATAACGGTCATAACTGAATATATCCGATATCTCATCTTCATCCAGGAACTGCCTGATTTTTTGATCACCGCTCACCAGTTCTCTGAATTGCTCACCGCTTTTCCAGCACCGCATTGCATTCTTTTGCACAAGTAAATAGGCTGTCTCACGTGATACTCCCTTTTTTGCCAATTCCAGCAGCAGTACCTGAGAAAAAATAAGACCATTGGTCTGTTCCAGATTTTTTTGCATGTTTTCCGGATAAACTATCAGATTTTCAATGAGATTTATCATCTTATTAAGCATATAATTCACCAAAATTGTGGCATCGGGCAATATTATGCGTTCCACAGACGAATGGCTTATGTCACGCTCATGCCAGAGAGCATTGTTTTCCATAGCCGTGTGCGCATATGACCTCAATAGCCTTGCCATCCCGGTAAGTTGCTCAGTAGTAATGGGATTCCTTTTATGAGGCATTGCAGAAGAACCCTTTTGTCCACTGCTGAAATTTTCTTCCACTTCCAGCACCTCTGTCCGTTGCAGATGCCTGATCTCCAACGATATTTTTTCTATAGTAGAGCCTGTGGCAGATATAGCATAGAGAAATTCGGCAATGCGGTCTCTTTGAATTACCTGAGTAGATATATTCACCGGTGTAAGGTCAAGGTATTCACAAGTGATCTCTTCAATTTCTGGTGACAGATGGGCATAATTGCCTACTGCTCCAGAAATCATACCCACAGAAACACGGTCTATTGCTGTTTCCAGACGGATGAGATTCCGCTGCATCTCATCATACCAGAGAGCAAATTTGAGACCAAATGAAGTGGGTTCTGCATGTATCCCGTGCGAGCGACCCACGCAAAGAGTATTTTTAAATTGTTCGGCACGTAACCTAAGCTCTTCCGAAAGCTTCACTATATCCCGCTGAATAATGCCACCTGCCTGATTGAGTTGCAGAGATGTAGCAGTATCCAGCACGTCTGATGAGGTCATGCCATAATGAATCCAGCGGGAGGCAGGTCCCACAAATTCTGCCACACAGGTAAGGAAGGCTATCACATCGTGCCGCGTCACTTTTTCTATCTCATCAATCCGCTCCACATTAAAATCTGCATTCTCCAATATCTCATCGAGATCATCCTGCGGAATAATGCCGATCCTGTTCATCGCCCGGCAAGCTGCCAGCTCCACATCCAGCATGCACTGATATCTGTTTTGCAATTCCCAGATACGGCTCATTTCACTCCTGGAATATCTGTCTATCATTTCACCCTCCTTAAAAGTCCTTAATCCTGAATTTATCGATTTCTATCGTTGCTGCCAGTTTTTTCTCATAAAAAATGCTGATACTTTCCGGATAACGGGAAAAATTGCGAGAAAACCTCAGCTCCACAGGGCTGTTTTTTAGTAGATACGTTATTATCTGCAGGTTTTTATTAAATATCAACAATTTATCTTGATTTTCCCACCTGTGTGTTCTGGCAATTTTTACAATATCTGGCATCAATTCTTTTTCTATTAACAGGCTTTCTTTTATTATTTCTAATCCGGAGGATATTTCTTTGATATCTGGTAGATCACCCAATTCCTGCAAATAAGGAATTTCATAATAAAGACTGTCTTCCAATACAATTTTAGCAAAGGGCTGGGGACTAAAGGCGAGCAGACCGCTATTATAAAGTGTAGCCTTTAGTTGCAGGGAATCTCTGGAGATAGTGATATTTTTTACCAAATTGAATCTCTTATAGCCAATTTTTGCTATACCATCAATTCTGAAATTTTGCCAGATACCTATCTCTGCTTTCAGTTTCTCCTCAGCCGCTTTGTCAAAAGATCTCCAGATAGAGCAATTGCTCAGCACTGCCAGCAAAATAAATAATACTGAGATTTTTATTAGCTTCATTTCTTGCCAGGCATAATAAAAATCAATCCCGCCACTGCTGCCAGGATCATAAATATACTCAAAATTTGACCCATGGTAGTTATCCCCCAGATGTAACCAAGTTGTTCATCAGGAATACGGATAAATTCCACCAGCATTCGGAATAAGCCATAGCCCAGCAACCAGACCCAGAATACTAAGCCTTCTTTCTGAGTTTTCCTGAGAATTGTCTGAGTAATGAAAAAAAGAAGGATACCCTCAGCAAATAATTCATAAAGCTGCGAGGGGTGTCTTGGCAAATGTCCCGCCCCCGGAAATATCACACCCCAGGGCAGATCTGTCTCTTTGCCCCACAGCTCGCCATTGATAAAATTTCCCAATCTGCCTAATCCCAAGCCTATTGATGCTATGGGCGCAGTTACATCGGCTAATCGGAAAAAACTTATCTTATGTTTCCGCGTGAAACGCCAGCCAATATAGATAACGGCTATTGCTCCACCATGAAAACTCATACCACCTTCCCACACTGCCAGCATCCGCAGTGGGTTATCCAAGTAGTAATCCAGATTATAAAATATCATATAACCCAGCCTGCCACCTATGATCACGCCTAAACTTAGATTAAAGACAAAATTATCATAATCTGTGGAACTAAGTTTTATTGCTCTATACTTAAAATTCTTCTTCAGAAGTAGATATGCCAGGGCGAAGCTGATTATGTATAATAATCCATACCAGCGTATTTGTAATACGCCCAGATCAACCAGCACCGGATTGATATTGTGAATCATAGTGTATCCTATTTGCCCAGTTCTTTCAATCTCGCAAATATCCGGTCTGCCGCTTCTTCAGGTGAAAGGTCTGTATGCTTTTCCACTTCTTTATCGAGTTTTGGCGAGAATATTTTTACTACCTGAGTGGGTGAGCCATTTAAACCTGTCTCATTCTCATCAAGCTCAAGATTTTCGGCATTCCAAATCGTCAGCTCTGCATTCTTTGCCTGCCGCTTGCCCCGCAATGACGGAAGCCGAGGAATATTAAGGTCTTTCACAACTGATAATACCACCGGCAGTTTTACCTTGATCACATCATAACCTTCTTCCGTTAAACGATATGCCGTGAGGCTGTCTTCAAAAACTTCTGCTATTCTTTTTACAAAACATACCTGGGGAAGCTCCAGGAATGATGCCACTCCCGGTCCCACCTGACCAGTGTCTCCATCAATTGCCTGCTGACCAAAGAGAATTATATCATATTCACCAATTTTCTTTATAGCCGCAGAAAGTGTGTGAGATGTAGCCCAACTATCTGCACCGGCAAATTTGCGATCACTCAGGAGGATTATATTATCAATTCCCAGAGAGACCGCCTCCCGCAAGGCTTTTTCCACCTGAGGCGGACCCATGCTTATTGCTGTCACTTTGCCACCAAATTTCTCTCTGAGCTGCACCGCTTCCTCTATGGCATAAAGATCAAAGGGATTTATTATACTCTCCACACCTTCGCGGATGAGGGTATTGGTTTCGGGATCTATTTTTATCTCTGTAGTATTAGGAACCTGCTTGATACACACTATTATATTCATTGTTTCACTCCTCCTCTCAGCTTTTCTGATAAAATTTCCTGATAGTGCTGATCACATAGTCCTGCTGCTCTCTACTGATTTCTGAATATATTGGAATAGACAGCACTCTTTCCGTGGCCTCTTCACTAATGGGAAAATCTCCTTTTTTGTAATTTAAATATGAAAAGCATTCCTGCAGGTGCAGAGCTTTGGGATAATAGATATTGCAGCCGATGCCGTTTTCTCTTAAATAATTCATCAGTGCATCACGTTTTTCTGCCAGTATGGTAAATTGATTATAGATATGTCCACAATTGGGATGAACATAAGGCAACACGATTTCCGAGATATCATCCATGTTTGCAAAGTAATATCCCGCATTTTCTACCCGTTCTTCTGTCCACTTCTTCAGATATGGCAATTTCACCAGTAATACTGCTGCCTGAAGAGTATCAAGCCGACTGTTTAATCCCACCCATTTATGGATATATTTTGGGTGCTCACCATGTGTTCGCAGCAAAGTGATAATCTCTGCCAATTCCTCATTATCCGTGAGGCACATTCCTGCATCTCCCATCGCCCCCAGATTTTTACTGGGGAAAAAAGAAAGCGTGGCAATATCACCAAAATAACCCGCTGGTTTTCCCAGATAACTGGCTCCTATTGCCTGGGCTGTGTCCTCGATTATCATTAGCTTATACCTATCTGCTATCTCCCTCAGCCTCTCCATCTCGGCAGTCTGTCCAAAAAGATGTACCGGGATGATAGCTCTCGTCTTATCTGTAATCGCTGCTTCCACTTTGTCCGGATCAATATTAAATGTTCTGGCGTCTATATCGGCAAAAACCGGTTTACCATCAACTCTGTGAATAGAACCTGCTGTGGCAAAAAAAGTGAAAGGCGTGGTTATTACTTCTTCTCCAGGCAAGATATCTATCGCTTTCAAGCTTAGTACAAGAGCATCCGTACCAGAAGCACAGCCTATGGCATGTCTCACGCCGCAATATTCGGCGATCTTCTCTTCTATCTCGGTTACTTCTTGCCCTAATATATAACTGTGACGCTGCATCACTTTGTCCATAGCCGCTTTGATATCCGGCAGGATGGCGTCGTATTGTGCTTTCAAATCTAATAATGGTACTTGCATTTTTTATTTCTCAAAGTAATCTATTATTCTGGTTAATATATCCTTTAGATCATGCTTGGGCTGGTAATCAATAAAAGATTTGATCTTTGTAAGATCAGGTACCCTTCTACGCATGTCCTCAAAACCCTCCTCATAAGCATCTTCATAATTAATGTATTCTATCCGGGATTTACTATTGGTCATTTGTTTAACCAGATGAGCCAGTTCCTCGATACTGATACTCTCATCATTGCCAATATTAAATATCTCACCTTCTGCTTCTTTGGTGTTCATCAATTTTATCATGCCGTCTGTCACGTCATCTACATCGCAAAAACACCTGCTCTGCTTGCCATCTCCATAAATCGTTATAGGATGATTTAATAAGGCACTTTTTACAAATTTCGGAATCACCATGCCATACTGACCCGTCTGACGCGGACCCACCGTATTAAAGCACCTGGCTATCACGATTGGCAGCCTCTTTTCGCGATGATAGGCCAAAGCCAGAAATTCATCTATCGCTTTAGAAGATGAATAGCTCCAGCGAGATATATGCGTGGAACCCAAAAGCCGATCTGCATCTTCCTTGAATGGTATCTGGTCACTTTTGCCGTATATCTCAGAAGTCGAAGCAATCAATAGCTTCCGCTTGTACTCATTGGCAAATTCCATCACATTGTCTGTTCCTGTGATATTTACTTTTAAGGATTGCAGCGGATTGTCTATTATGTATTTCACTCCCACTGCCGCCGCCATATGATATATCTGATCATTTTCCTCTATCAATTTTCTTAGTATCTTGCGGTTTAAGATCGTGTCTATTGTATAAGAAAATCGCGGATTCCGTAAAAACGGCTTTATATTAGAAAATTTGCCGGTCGATAAATTGTCTATCACAGAAATCTTGTGACCGCTTTGCAGTAATTTTTCTACCAGATGAGACCCTATAAAACCAGAGCCACCTGTTATTAATATCTTCATATTATCTCCTGAGTTTGCTAATTTGAATTTATATTTATCACGGCTATTATCACCGTAGCAAGTTGGGCAAGCACGCTTATCGTTTCCTTGCTTAGCGCCCAGATATTCATTTCCTCTTTCTCGGGCACAAATATCTTGTCTCCCTGCTCCATGGGCACGTTGGCTTTCCGCTTCATCCAGGCTCCCGATTCTGCAGATATGAATCGGGTATTATGCTTGCTCGCCCTGTTTGTATAACCACCTGCCAAATCTATATAGTATTCATAATCCATACCAGAATGCCATTCATAGTTTCCGGGATTCATCACCGCTCCCATCACTTCCACAGTCCTTATCTTTCTGGGAATATATATATAATCACTATCTTCCAATAAAATTTCTTTTACTTCTTCAGGATTATTCCACAACTCCTCAAAATTTACCACAACTTTACCTTCCAGTGACCTCTGTTTAAATTTAAGATACTCGTTTTCCAGATATGATAATTCCAGGAAACTCCGGTTCATTATCCTTTTATAATCATTATCATGGATAACCGTTGTGTCCCGGGCAGATATCCGCTGCAGATATGCCAGACGCAGGCTGCCATGCCTGTTTGCTCCGCCACTCTGGCGAAGCACTTCCAGCAGCGTGGTCTTGCCGGGCTCTATGGCATAATCTCCCGGATACAAAGCATCACCCGACACGGTCACCTGAAACCGGCTGTTATATTCGGGTAAAGCTCTGATATAGATGCGGTCACCACTCGCCAGCAGTAGATTATCTCTTGTATCTCCCCCAGATACTGCCTTCCCCGGTGAAAAGATTAATTCACTCGTGGCACCACTTGAGTAATCTGTGCGGATAAGTATTGCGCTGTCCCGCCGTGCTGATTCATGTAAGCCAAGCGACAGCTCGATGAGATCACTTATCCGGTCTCCTGCCACAAATTCAAACCTGTCACCCTTATTAACTGCACCGGAAATTGTGAGATTGTAAGTTGATTGAGGCACATGTATCACATCGCCATCTCGTAGTACCGGGTTCTGAGATAAATCACCCAATCGCCGATATTTCGCTAAATCCACCCTGGTAAATTCTTCACCCCTTTGCAGCTTGATATTTCGCTGCGAAGATTTCTCTTCAGACCCTTCTCCGGCTTCTTCACGGGCAAGATAGTCTTCGTCCATCACCCGACCCGTTTCCAAATATAATTGCTCTGCCAGATATATTGCCTCAGAAAGCCTGCTCCCCGCTTCAAGCTGGTAAACACCCGGATGCTCTACTGCTCCCACTATTGATACCTTGATCATCAGCATGGTATTAGGAAATTGGGAAAACTGTGCAAATTGCACGCTCACCAGCAATAATATCAATGCAAAAAAAAATGATTTTCTCATTTATCTGTCTATCCTTCTCCGGCTAATATTTCTTCTCAATACCCCAGCTATTTTGGCTGAAGGCATATTTTTGCCAGATTGCATCTTCACGCTATATATAACCTTAACTTCTCTCTTCACATAATCTCGGGCTATCATAACCAAAAGAGAGAAAAACTATTCACCCCTTATCTTGTCAAATACTTTAAGACTAATTCCTTACCTGATACTATATTAACTATCTAAGGCACTGCTGCAGAAAGTGCCCACGATATCAAAGGCTAATGGTAATAATTCCACTTTCGTTTTACTGAGATCAAATTCTATCTTAAGATCATGGATAGTCTCAAAGCGCACCGGATAATTGTATTTGCTGATCAATTTTGTCAGCGTAGCCCTATCCGGAAGATTATTCGATGGAAATTCCAGCACTATTTTGTCTCCCCTTATCTGGCATTTTTTCAAGCTTGTCTGAGATACCAGCCACCTTAATCTAAAATAATCCAATGCCCGCAGTACTACGATAGGCACCTCCCCAAATCTGTCCCTCAGCTCTGACGGTAATTCCAGAAACTCCTCTTCACTACTGAATGCTGAAATCCTCCGGTATATATCCAGCCGCACCTGCTCATCTCCAATATATTCCTCAGGAAAATAAAAATCCTCATTAAGAGTGATATCCTGCTTTTCTACTTCTCCTTCATCTTCCCAGTCTATTTTGCCCCTGCCTTCAGATATATGCTCTATGGCATTTTCCAGTAAACGGTTATAATAATTGAACCCAATGGAATTAATTGTTCCGCTCTGACGCGTGCCCAGCATAGTACCCGCTCCGCGTATCTCCAAATCACGCATTGCTATCTGGTAGCCACTGCCCAGCGATTCATATTCCGTTAATGTCTCCAACCGCTTCCTTGCCGTATCTGTCATCCGACCGGGTATTATTAAATATGCATAAGCACGTCGGTTGCTCCTGCCCACTCTGCCCCTTATCTGATACAATTGAGCCAGACCAAAAGTATCTGCCCGGTTTATTATCATCGTATTGGCATTGGGTATATCTATCCCTGATTCCACTATTGTGCTAGCCACTAATACATCAAATCTGTGCTCAGAAAAATCAAGCATCACTGCTTCAAGCTGCTTTTCCGGCAATTGCCCATGCCCTATGCCAAATCGCACGTGCGGTAGCAATTTACGCAATTGCTCAACCATACTGTCTATTGTCTGAACCCTGTTATGAATAAAGAATACCTGACCACCTCGCTCTACCTCCCTGCTGATGGCATCTTTGATCACCTCCTCATCAAAAGGTACTATCACTGTGCGAATTGGCAATCGAGCCTTAGGTGATGTGCGAATCAAAGACATCTCCTTTAATTTGCTCAAAGACATACTGAGCGTTCGGGGAATTGGCGTTGCACTCATATAAAGAGTATCTACATTAGATTTCAGCTTTCTCAGCTTATCCTTGTGACGCACTCCAAATCGGTGCTCCTCATCTATCACCAGTAAACCCAGTCGGGCAAAATTTATGTCCTGAGATAACAGCCTGTGCGTCCCTATCACAATATCTATATTACCCTTGCTCATCTCCAGAATATCTGCATCAAGCTGCTGCCTGCTCCTAAAACGACTCAGCATTGCCAGTCGCACCGGATATTGCGCCAATCGCTCTTTAAATGTATAATAATGCTGCTCCACAAGCAAAGTGGTGGGCGCCAAAATCGCTACCTGATATCCGCTCATCACCGCCTTGAAAGCTGCCCGTATAGCTACTTCTGTCTTGCCAAAACCTACGTCTCCACATAAAAGTCGCTCCATGGGACTATCTTTTTCCATATCCTGCTTGATCTCTATGCTCGATTGCATCTGGTCCGCCGTGATCTCATATATAAAGGAATCCTCCATCTCCTCCTGCCAGTTTGTATCTGTATCAAAGCTTATTCCTCTACGCATCCTGCGCTCGGCATATAACTGGATCAAGTCTTCTGCCAGTATTTCTATCTGCTTTTTGGCTCTTTGCTTTGCCAGTGCCCAAACCTTGCCACCAAGTTTATGGATCACCGGCTGCATGCCCTCTTCTCCCACAAATTTGGAAACCCGGCTCAATTGAAAGGTGGGCACATATACTACATCTCCTTCCGCATATCCTATCGTGAGGCAATCGATTGTCGATCCACCAGAAGGCATCTTTCTCAACCCCCGATATATCCCCACACCATAATCTATATGGACTATGTAATCTCCAGGCTTTAATGATTCATAATCCACCAAAGCCTCTTCTTCACTAAAACGTGCCATCCGTGACCGATGTCTGTATCTGGCAAATACTTCATGATCGGTATATATCGCCAGCCTGGCATCCGGCAGCACAAACCCCTTCTGAAATACCCCTATCGTGAAATGAAGCCGCCCTTCAAGATTATCCAATAGATCACTCATCCGCTTGCTCTGGCTCTTATTATCACTCTGGATGATCACTCTATATCCAGCTTCCAGCTTCTCATTAAGCTCCCTCTCAAGTGTCTCAAGATCGCCCTGCTGACTCGTCTGGCTCTCCGAAGGTACCTCCACCGGCACGCTCTCTCGCCTGAAATCCTGGTAGCTGTTGCTCAGGTAATAGCTGGGAAACCTTTTGAATAATCTCTGCACATAACTTATACTGTAAAAAAGTCCCTCCGGCTCCGGCAATAAATCCCTCTTCTCCCGCTCCCTTGCCTTTATATAAAGCCTCTGAGTCTCTTCCTGAATCTCTCGGAAAGTTGAACTAAAAAACTGATACTCATCCCAGAATAATATCGCCTCATCCTCAGAAAAATAATCGGCAAAACCACTTAACTTGCTAAATAATAAACTCACATCCTGCTCTATTCCCTCATAAAAACCTTCTTCATGGATCCTGTCCCAGACCCCCGCACTCGCCCTGATATCATGTAGTGAAAATTCACGCGAAGGTATTATCCTCACCTCTTCTAATTCCTTTCCCGTTGATCTCTGACTCGCTATACTGAAATATCGAATAGATTCTATCTCATTTCCAAAAAATTCTACCCGAACCGGATGCAATTGATTGGGACTGTAGATATCTATTATCCCACCACGCCTCGCTAATTCACCCACTTTGCTGACTTGAAATTCATTGCGGTAACCCATACCAACCAAATCGGATATCAGTTTGTCCGGATTGTATTCACTCAGCATCCGCAAATCTATCACATAACCCAAAAATGTCTCCGGCGGGATTATCTTCCTTAAAAGTGACCTTATTGATACGGCATATATTGCCGGCTCACCAGAAAACCTGCTGCTCAAAGTGCGAATCCGCTCCGCCCTTAATGTGTAATGCGGTGATCGCTTCTCATAGGCTAATACTTCATAATCCGGTAAATAAAAAGCATTCTCTACCCCGGCTATCAATCGCAGATCACTAAGATAATCCTCCGCCAGCTTGTCATCCGCACAGATCAGAAGTATATTCTTCTTCTGCTCAAATAAAGCCCTGCTCAAAAGCAATGCCTTCACGCTGCGATTCATGTGATAAAATAAATTACCACGTACTCCTTCTCTAAGGATGCTGTCATAATTATTGAAAAATGCCGATCTATCCAAATCCTGCTTTATCAGGTCATAATACCTCATTATCTGCTCCCTGATCTTATTCATAAACACCAAAAGCCGATAAACGCCCAATCAGGCACCTAACGGCAATCCTAAATACAATCTCCTAAAACCCCGCAAATTCTGTCAACCTATCACTTCTTCTTCTTCACACTCTGGCATACCCCGAAATTTATTTGCTAGGAAGTTATTGGTCGTCACCATTGCAAAGGTCGATAGACCTTCGCAAGGTAACTTAGATTGGAGAAAGTCTCTCATCCAAAACCTTGGTAGAGTAGAGACAGGTTTCCGAAAAACTTCCACCTGTCCCCCTCATCAAACCATAGGGGTAGGGGAGCTACCATTACTGACTCCCCTCCCTCCGAACCGTACGTGCGGTTTTCCCGCATACGGCTCTCCAGAAAACAGTTAACCTCCGTAGAGGACTATCCACTGCGAGCTTTGGCTACGACAATCTTACGATTTTCTGTCATTGAGAATAACCCTAACCCGTGAAAATAAGCATTTGGGTACCTGTGATGGTCTGCTCCTCTGCCTCTTCCTTTTCTCCTGGCTCGTTTCCTGAGAATGCTTCTTAATCGCATTCTGACCCAGCCATCCATGGTTTCCGATACATTCCAGTGAGCATGTTTGTAGTATTCAAACCAGCCCCGTAATTTGGGATTGATATTTTTGATGATTGTATCCATGCTATGACCATTGCAGCGTTTTGTATAAGGACGGATTGAGTCTCTAAATCTGACCATGCTCTTCCTACTGGCATATCTGTTACCTCTTTTGAACAGGTAGCCAAGAAATGTAAATTCCTCCTCCCTGCTATCCACGATTTTTGTTTTAGTAGGATGAAGGATTAAATTCATTTCTTCACACCAGTCTTTTATCAGATTAAAAGCATTCTCTGCTTCTTCTCTGCTTTTACACATTATCACAAAATCATCAGCATACCTAACCATTCGAAATCCCAGATTAGCCATCTTGTGATCCAGGGGATTCAGAAAGATATTTGCCAGAAGCGGACTGATCACCGCTCCTTGAGGTGTGCCACGGTCTGGCTTCCATCTCTTAACGGTGTCAAGCACTTCCTGATTGAGATATTGATTGATTAAGGACAGGATGCGACTGTCTGAAATTTGCTCAGCTACCATTTTCATCAGTAAATCATGATCTATGGTATCAAAGTAACTTTTAAGGTCTGCATCCAGTACATAATTGTACCCTCCGGTATATAACTTCCATACCTGTCTTAGAGCATCTTTGCATCCAGACTTGGGTCGGAAACCGTAGCTGTGTCTTGCAAAACCTTTCTCGAAAATGGGTTCGATTACCATCCGCAGTGCTGTTTGCACAACTCTATCACGTACTGTTGGTATGCCAAGTGGTCGTTGCTCGTTTTTCCTGCCAGGTTTGTCTATCCAGACTCGTTTTACTGCCTGTGGCTGATAACAGTCTGTCTTTAAAAGTTCCGAGAGTTTCTGAAGCTTCTCATCTTTGTGTCTTCTAAACCGTTCTATCGATTCCTTATCAACTCCGGCTGCACCCTTGTTCCGTTTAACTGCATTGAAGGCTGCTTCCAATGTTGACAGACGATATACCTTGTCTATGAGACTGAACCATTTGCCTCCTTTTACGCCTCTTTCGAGGGTGGATACCATTCGGTCTGTCCAGATTGACGGTTCTGTCCACGACCAACGGTCGTCGATTTCTCTGACTTGCTTAGTCATCTCTGACACTATCGTCAGTTGTTCTTCCATCATTCCTTCCTTTGCGAATCTGCTTTCCTGCATCCCTTGGCTCCCGCCGGTTTCCCGGTTTTCATCGCTACTATGGATGCTCTGACTTCCGCTTGTTTCTCAACATTTCAAGACGGATCTCCTGAATTCACATTCAGTGCCTTCTCGTCCATTCCATCTTCAACCACGCTATGAACCTCTGCCATGGTTTATCACGGACTTTTAACCTGGCAGATTGCTCAGGATTTACGGGCACGCATGCACATACCTGAGCCAGACTTCGCCATTTGCTCGCAGGCTCGTCGATTACATCTCGCCGAATCAAGTTCGTCATCCTACGGACTGGACATTCGCTTCCAGTTGCTCTCCACCCCACCTCTCAGTGACGCAGTTACTTTCAGCTACATGATTTTTCCGTTGACATGAAGAGGACTTTCACCCCTCTGACACCGAACGCCCATCAGCGCACGAACTGCGACGTCTCCGTCAAAGATTCTGCTGGAAACTACGACGTCCACGTCATAGATTTGATAGAAATATAAAGAAAACTGGAGCTATCATGCCATAATAAACCAAAACATCAATTCATACTGTATGAGCAAGTGTGAGAAAGTATATTATTTGACAATATAATACGGATAAGATCTGGCATACCCCCGAAATTAATTCGAAAAGTGGAAATAATGATCAAGTAAACAATTAGTCGTCACCATTGCGAAGGTCTAAAGACCATTCGCAAGGT
>CAZRXY010000044.1:0-2997 GCA_964604155.1 uncultured Candidatus Cloacimonadota bacterium
GGGGGAGAAGTAGCTGACACGACTAGCAACACGACAGTAACTGGCATTGCCGTACCAGCTACCACCGCGTACCACACGGGAAGACCCGCTATCTGGGCCCACAGGATTATCTTCCGGACTCGATCCATAATAATCATAATCATACCAGTCATTACACCATTCCCAAACATTACCACTCATATCATAAATACTAAGCTGATTGGGAAGCTTAGTTCCCACTTCATGAGTCTGAAAACCAGAATTTGACAAGTACCAGGCATAATCTCCTAAGTTATCCGTAGTACCACTATACCTGTAATTATCTTCCCAGTTGATTCCGCCACGTGAAGCATATTCCCATTCTGCTTCCGTTGGCAGTCTGTAGCCATCTGCACCAAAATCGCAGCTCCAATCTGACGTATCGTAACAAGGCGTTAAGCCTTCCTGCTCTGATAACCAGTTACAATACACTAATCCTCCATACCAGGTAACTTCTATTACAGGACATTCAGGATCAGAAGCATAACTGCTTTCTGAAAAATAAAAACTACCATTGTAATCTACTGCACAATCACTATCATCCATATCAATAAGCTCTGTTCCATTATAACTACCATCCGGAGAAACACCATAAGAATTGAGGAATTCTATATATTCTGTATGTGTTACCTCATACTGCCCAATATAAAAACTGTTAAGTGTTACCGTGTGAACAGGCAATTCATCATCATTTCCCTCATTAAAATGGTCTCCCATCTCAAAGCTGCCGCCTTGAACAAAGATCATATCTCCATAATTAGTTTCTTCGCTTGTTGTATAGTTCCAAACACTGCTTGATGTCTCATACTCACCATCGGATGCTACTATTTTCCAATAGTATGTGATCTCATATTGCATTGTTCCAGGATCAAATGATGTTCCTGCTTGATCTTCAGAGACAAGTTCTCCGCTATCAGGAGTAGGATCTGTTCCCCAATAGACGTCATAAGTTAAATCATCTCCATCAGGATCACTGCCAGACCAATTTAAATTGGTGTTAATTGATACATTATCAGCATTATCCGATGGAGTTGGATCATAAGGTTCATTTGGTGGATTATTAACGCCACCTCCTGATTCTGTAGAGAAACTCCAAACAGGACTTGATGACTCAAATTCACCATCACTGGCAATAATTTTCCAGTAATAGGTTATCTCGTAAATCATTGAACCGGGATTATAAGTTGAAACACTCTGGTTTTGCTCTATTAAGGGTGGATTAGATGAATTTCCAAAATAGACATCATAGGTAAGATCATCACCGTCTGGGTCGTTGCAGCTCCAGGATAGATCGGTATTTACGGCAATATTTGAGGAGTAATTTGCCGGAACCGGATTGAAAGGAATACCGGGTGGTTCGTTTTCATCAATATCAAATGTCCAAGAACCTATCTGATGCGTATAGATTGTAAATTCCATGTATTCATCAAAAATAGTATGATCAAGGACTTCCATTTCCAGACCGCAGATGGCATATAATATAGCTTCAAGGTCCATATTCAATTGAGTTCCTGATGGATTAGCCACCAGGTCTGCCTGGAAATGCAAACCGCCTTTTGCTTTCAGATAAGGTCCAATTGCACCATAGAGGTAAAAACCGAGTTGTAATCCGACGCCGGTTTCAAAATCAAATTCTGCCTGTAATTCAGGTGGGTAGTAATCAAAGTTCTTATCATTTTGCTTAATTTCATACCAGTCTCCATTATCATATCCCACACCGGTTCTGGTAGTTTCTTCATATTCTATTCCGGTAGTTATTGTCACAGTGAGGTCTCCATTTACGTGAGCTTCAACCGATAAAATCGGAGTTATTGTCACTGGTACAAATACAACTGTGAAAACAATTGGAGTGAAGTATAATTCAGCAATATCAAAAGAGCTTTCTTCTTCAAAGCTCCAGTGAAGACCAGCAGTTAAGTCCAGGTCTAAATTCTTTTCAGTTTGCAAACCAAGTTCCATAGTTTCCAGCGTAAACCAGTTAATATCAATATCAGCAATCAAATCGAGGATGAATTCCAGATTTCCGTCTAATCGTATTTGATCATCCGTAGTTCCGTTATTGCCATCCTGATCATAGAATACAGTATTTAGCTCGAAATTAAAAGCAATATCATCACGTTCTGATATATACCGGCTGTCATTGAATAGTTCTACTCTCTGAACGTCTGCAGGGGTCAATCTTACTGTCTCGCTCAAGTGTAATTCTTCGAATGCTTCTGCCATAGAAGCCTGCTCTGTTTCTAAGATCACTTTGCCATTCTCGGTTCTTTTATCAGTTACCTTTCGCAGAAAACCGGATGGTGCAACATCGCTACCTCCATTTAGCATAATTTCACCAATTTCTAAATCTGCTAACTCACTGGATTCATCTACTGTGAAATCTCCTTCTTCACTTATTGCTTCAATCTCCTCATTAGCAACTTCAGTTTCAACAACTTCTGTTGTTTCCGACACAACTACATCCTGATCCTCAGGTTCGGTTGTTTCGTCATCGCAACCGGTTAGTATTAGTAATATAATAATTACCAATATTAAAAAAAACTTTTTCATTTTTTCCTCCTTAATCCTTACGTATCTTGATTTTGTGGTGTTTTATTTTTTTATACAGATTTGAGCGCTCTATAGCTATTTTATCGGCGGTTTGGGTTACGTTCCAGTCGTTTATGACCAGATTGTTTTTAATGAAATCTTTTTCGAATTCGTCGGTGGCTTCACGCAGAGTTCTTTTCTTTTCGTTCAATTTTCCTTTAAAGGCTTTACGGATCGCTTCCGGATTTATGATAGAACCGGGACTGAAAACCAAAGCGCGGTCAATCACATTTTTGAGTTCACGGATATTGCCGGACCAGTGATGATCCATCAAGAGGTGCATAGCTTCCGGAGACGATTATACTGGCTCATTTCTATTTCGCTCATAGATTTATAATCCGGCTTGTCATATCTCTTCACGGCAGGCAGATATTCTATAAAAAATGAATA
>CAZRXY010000045.1:0-34949 GCA_964604155.1 uncultured Candidatus Cloacimonadota bacterium
CCAAGGATAATACAACCTAATACTCTATTTCCCAGTTAATTAGAATTACGATAAATTCAAAAAACAGGTGGATGCCAGATTGGGATTTCTACAACACAAAATCTTTTAGTGCCTAATATTCTTTTTCGGTGGCGATAATCAGTTTTTGGAAGCCGGCTATTTTGGCGTAGTCCATGATTTTCACGACGGTGCCGTGGTCGATTTTTTTATCTGCTTTCAGCAGGAGGGCATTATCAGAGGAAGAGGGGTCGATCAGAGAGGAGAAAACAGAGCTTATTTGATCAGGTTCTACCTTTTGTTCATTGATAAGTATAGTGCCATCGGCGCCAATGCTTACGATATTATCTGATTTATCTGCCGGGGAATCGGAATTAGCCTGGGGCAGATCGAGTTTCATCCCGGGTTGTTGTACGAAGCGAGTGGTGAGCATAAAGAAAATGAGCAGCAGGAGCACGACATCTATCAGAGAAGTGACATTGATGATAGCGGTATTTTTTTTGCAACGGTCAGATTTCAATTGCATTTGGATTCTTCTTTAAATTTTCTAATTTTTCGGATAAGTTCATTGCAGATATTTTCGAGGTCGAGTATGATATTTATTGCTCTTCTATCGAAATAATTATAGAAAACAAGGGTTGGTATGCCGATAGAAAGACCTACGGCAGTGGAGATGAGGGCTTCGGAGATGCCATTTGAGAGAGAGGCAGCATCTCCTACTCCCTGGAGAGAGATAACAGAAAACACTTTAATCATACCGAGCACAGTGCCGAGAAGTCCCAGAATGGGAGCAATAGCGGCAACGGTTTCCAGGATGTTTAGTCCTCTTTCGAGATAGCGGATTTCCTGTCTGCCCTGGTCAGCCAGGTCTTCTTTGATATCTTCAATAGGTTGCAGATAGTTATTAAGGATTTGAGAGACGAGATGCGAGAATGGACCGTGATAATTATTACAGACCGAGATAGAGAGGGAGAAGTCTTCAGGTGATGAGATATTTTTAATGAGGGACATAATTTCGGGGTTAAAGACTTTTTTTTGGCGGAAGATGATAAATTTTTCAATAATGATAGCGAGAGCGAGCACCGAGCAGAGTGCAAGGGGTATCATCACCACACCGCCCTGTGCGAGAACCTTTAATAATTGATACATAATGATTCCTTATTTTTTTAGAGTAGTGAAAGAGAAATGAGCCGTAACTTCGAGTTTATCTTCGGGGAAATCAGTAGGGAGAGGGTTAAAGGCGGAAGAATTTTTGATAGCATTAATGCTTGATTGTTCCAGGGAATAATGGGCGTCGCTATCAAGGATTTCCATTTTTGTCACGACGCCTGAGGGAAGTACTGTAAAATGGACGAGGATATCTCCATAGACGGCTCCGAGATGCGTGAAAGCGTAGGGCAGATTCATATTATTTCGGATGCGTTGCTTCATTTCCAGGAGGTAGGGGGCAAAATCCCAGTTATAGGTATTAAAGCTAAACCCGCCGAATTCTTTTGAAGAAGCGTTAGTATTATTGTAATCTGACCAATCATTTTCGGAGATTTCAGAAAAGTCCGTATTTCTTTTTTTAAGTAAATCTGCGAAGAAAGAGCCGGGTTCGATTATTCTGTTATCATCGCGGGAAACATCTTGAGAATCTTCTTTATTGAGATCAGTGATATCCTGCGGATAGCCTTTGATAACTGAAATTCCTTCATTATAGGGCAAACCATCGGGCAGATCGGAGCTATAGAATTCGTCCTGAGCCTTAGAGCTCACGTCGGAAGCCAGATCGGTATCCTGAGAGGGCAATTTTTGCGGGACATATCGAGGAGTTTCAATCAAATCGAAAGAGAGTCTTTGGGAGGGGGTTTTATCATGAGGGGGAGTCGATTTGGCAATAAAGTTCTCCTTATCATCGGGATTGATGACAAATAACAAGCCCAGGAGCAGATGCAGCAGAATAGAGAGCAAAAGAGCTGCGTATCTGGTCTGGGAAAGACGATCTGAATAACTCTTTATTTTCAAATTAAACTCCCAGTAATAACAGACATCATTTTTGTAATAATCCTGCTTAAAATATAACGCATTTGGTAAAAAAAGTTGCAAAGTAAATGAGTAGGAATAAAAATTGTCTTCAAGAAGGCAGCATTTGAGCAAGAAAAAACATATAGACAGGAAGCGAAAAGCGGAAAAAGGTTGTAATTAGAAGCTAAAGGTAATTAAGGAAGGCGGATGAAAAAAATATTATGCTATATAATCCTGCTGCTGGTTTTGGCGTGGGTCAATGTGATACAGGGACTTCCGATCAGCAGATTATCTCGTAAAGGATATAATGTAATGGTGCTTCATTCATATAATTCCACATACGTGTGGTGCGAATCTGTCACGCGAGGTTTGCGGGAATATTTTGAAGCGGCATCAGATGAGAAGATAAATCTCTATTTGGAATATCTGGATGCCAAGCGATATCCTGATGACAGTTATCTTGAGAACATGTATGAAGTTATCAAGGAGAAATATCAATCAATCTCGGATTTTGATTTAGTTATAGCGGTGGATAATCAATCATTATCCTTTATGCAGAAATACGGAGAGGACATATTTTCCGGTTTACCGGTGGTATTTTGCGGTATAAATCATTTGGAGCATTTTGATCTGAGCCAGAATCGCAATTATACTGGAGTGAGTGAGGATATCCGCCCTGATCTCACGGTAGAGCAGATACTAAATCTGCAGCCGGAAGTAACAAAGCTCTTTATAGTGAGTGACTGCAATACGAAAACCGGCATTGCGGCAATTCAGCAATCTCGGGTGAGGCTGGAGAAGTATAATAGCCGTTTGGAAATAGAATATCCCCTTAATTACACGATGGGAGAATTGGAGGGCAAGTTATCAAGCCTTGACAGAAATTATGCGGTACTGCTATTAATCTTCAATCTGGACAGGGAGGGAGATTTTTTTGAAGTAGAAGAGGCAGCCGAATTGATATCTCAATCAGCGAGTGTACCAGTTTATGTCTGCTGGGATTTTTATATAGGCAAAGGTGTGGTGGGAGGAGCGATAATTTCGGGATATGATCAGGGCAAAGAAGCAGCCGGGATAGCATTGAGAATTCTAAATGGCGAGGCAGCGGAGGATATACCGATAGTACAGTCCACACCTGTCAGATACATATATGATCAAACAGTAATCGACAAATATAATCTACGGGCAGGAAATCTTAGCAAAAAGGCGATCATTATTAACAAAAAGGAAAACTACCTGCAGGTACACTGGAAGACACTTTTAATTTTTCTGGGCATAATATCTGCGATGGTTTTTTATATAATATCGTTATTGAGAACGCAGAGGAATCTAAAGCAAAGCAGACAGCACTTACGTCAGAAAGATATGGAATGGCGAGAGCTGGCAGACAGTCTTCCGGGATTTGTTTTCAGGATGGATAGACAGATGAGGTTTTTATATATAAATTCATTTTTTGAGGATTTATTGAATATGACACCGGGAGAGATCATAGGCAGACATCTCACGGAATTGCCTTTGAGTGACGAGATAATAAATGTAAATTTGGAGGCAATAAATGCGGTGCTGGAGAAGAGAGAGGCTCAGAAAGTGGAATTCAAATTCGGCATAGGCTCAGAGATAAGAGCTTTTGAGACCAGCATTCAGCCGGAATTTGGTGAAAGTGGCGAGATAAATTCGCTATTAGGCATAATCTATGATCTCACGGAGAGGTATAAAACGGAGCAGGAGCTAAAAAACAGTGAGCAACGAGCAACAGAAGCGCGGAGAATAGCCAGGCTGGGATATTGGGAATTGGATATCATAAAGGAAGAGATATCGTGGTCATCTGAACTAAGTGAGATTCTGGGAATAGAGCATGAACCTTCGAACCAGACCCTGGGCAATATCTGTGCCCAGGTTCATCTTCCCAAGAGGGAGCTTCTGAGAGAGATAAAGCGTCGGGAATTAACTGGAGAATTCCGTTCAGATGAAGTATATCGCATTATTAATGCACAGGATCAGACAAAATATCTCCACGTGCGTGGCAAGATAATAACCAATCGTGCCGGTTTGGCGATATCGATATATGGCACAATTCAGGATATCACCAGCGAGAAACTGGCAGAGCAGCAGATACGCTCCAGCGAAGCCAAATTCAGGGCAATATATGATCACGCTCCTATGGGGATATCGCTGATAGATGAAAACATCTGCTTTGCCTATAATAACAGCACCCTGCTGAAGATGAGCAAATTTCAGGAATCGGAGATAGAGGGAAAAAGTATAACGACGCTGGTCTATGAAGATGACCGGGAGAAATGTCTAAAATCTTATCAGGAATTATTTTCCGGAGCGATAGAACAATTCACCTTCCGCAAACGTCTTTTATGCAAGGATGGCAGTCTATTATGGACACTTACCACGGTAACTCTTTTTTACACAGAGGAGGAGGCGAGATATTATGCGATATCTATGGAAACCGATATAAATGATTTCGTTTTGGCAGAGCAGATGGTGGCAGAAAGCGAGCAATTTCTCAAGGAGGCACAGCAGATAGCAAAATTTGGTTACTGGAAATATGATCCGGCGACGCGAGAGATGAATTGCTCGGCGGAGATGCTTCATATATTGGGCTATAAAGACATCAGCAACAATCAGATCAGCCAGGAAGAATTTGTTTCATATTTTTCTGAAAGTGACAGGTTGAGGTTTCTGGAGCAATTGCAGCATTGCGTGATGATTCGGAGCAGATATGAATCTGCTACGCGGATAACAAACAGGGCTCAGGAGCAATTACAGGTTAATATCCGTATGGAGAGCCAGTCACGGGATAATGGTCATAATTATGTATTGGGTACCTTCATAGATATCACAGTAATGAAATCGATAGAATCGCAATTACGAAAGGTGGAAGCAAGGTTCAGATTATTCTTTGAGAATTCGCCATTAGGGATAATAATATTGGATAGAACCAACCAGATAAATCTATATAATCCGGCATTTCGCGAGTTATTACAATTAGGGGATAAGCAGGCAGAAAGTATTCGGTTAGGTGAATTTTTGAGTGAGCAGCATTCATTGGACTTTGATTCGGTAATAAAATCCATCGATTTGGGGGAGCGGGAATCAGTAACGGCAGAATATCAGCTAAAAAGACAAGATGGCAAATATATCTGGTGTTCATTGACGATAGCCAGATGGGAGAGCGAAACAGCCAGCAGCTATGGCACGATGATTTTAATAGAGGACATTGATGAGCGTAAGAAAGCGAGAGAGAGCCTTAAAGAGAGCGAAGAAAAATACAGATCGGTATTTGAAGTAAGCCGTGACGGACTTATATTAACAAATAACGATACGGGTAAGATTATAGAGGTGAATAGTTCCGCCGCCGAAATGTTTGGCTGTTCCAAGGAAGAGCTTTATGGTAGAAAGCTAATAAATCTCACGTCTGATCCTTTAAAATTAGATAATCTGCTCAGGTCAAGAGAGCAATTTATTCTTGGTGAATGGGGATTAGCCAGAGATGGAGACAAGTTTCCAATGGAAATCTCATTAAATTATTTTCAACGCAAAAGGATAAATTATCATATTGCCTCAGTACGAAACATCACAGAGCGTTTACAATTTGAGAGTGAATTGCAGGAAAGCGAGAAGAAATTCAGGACAATAATCGAGAATGCTCCACTTGGAATAATCTTTGTAGACGAGAATGCGCGGATAATATTTTCTAACCGGGTGATTCAAAAAATGCTGGGTCGGGAAAAGGATAGTGAACTGGAGCGGCTGGAATCGCTTTTGGTAGTAGAGCGGTGGGATTTTTATAAAGTAGTATTGGAAGAGATATTTGCGGGTAACAGGACATCATTTTTTGAGGAGCTGCATATATTGAGGCAAGACGGCAGTATGTTCTGGGGTAATATCCTTATTTCGGTAGTTCGCACTGCGGCAAAGAAGCCGGATTTTGCTATCATCATGATTCAGGATGTCACGGAGCAGCGTGAAATAGAAGAAAAGCTTCATCTTTATGAAAAGCTGGAATCTATTGGACAACTGGCGGGAATGATAGCCCATGATTTTAATAATCAATTGATGGGTGTTTTGGGTTATTCCACTATACTTCAGGAACGATTGAAGGATGAAGAACTGCGGGAATATGCGAAGATGATCTATAAATCTGCCGAGACTTCTGCGGCACTCACTCAGAAGCTATTATCATTTGCGCGTAAAGGCAGGCAGGTCACCATAAATCAGGATATGCACAAGCTGATAAAAGAGACCTATAGCCTGGTGAGAGCTACCATACCTGCAAAAATCAGTTTTACTTTGGAGCTTGCAGCCAAGTCAATGATAATATCTTCCGATCCCGGGCAGATTCAAAATGCTCTTTTGAACCTTATACTAAATGCCTGTGATGCCATGCCGCATGGTGGTGAGCTGAAAATCTCCACAAGAAATGAGGAATTAGATAAAAATCACAGCAGCGGATTTTTTGAAGAAGTGTTTCCTGGCAGATATATCAAAGTGAGTATAGCAGATACGGGACAGGGGATGACAGAAGAGATACGTAAGCGGATATTTGAGCCATTTTTTACAACCAAAAAGGAAGGCAAGGGTACGGGGCTGGGTTTGCCGGCGGTATTTGGAGCTGTGAAATCCCATCAGGGGTATATATCATTTGATACATATTTAGATAAGGGCACGACATTTGATCTCTATTTTCCGCTGGCTGATATACAGGTAGAGGAGGAGCTCACAGCCAAAACTGCAGGTTACAGCATCCACGGAAGTGGAAATATAGTATTAATAGACGATGAAGAAATTGTGAGGAACACAGTGGAAACATTGCTTGAAAGTCTGGGTTATAAGGTTTTTGCCTTTTCAGATGGGAAAGGTGCTCTTGGGTATTATCAGGAAAACTGGGAGGAGATAGATCTCATTCTTTTGGACGTAATAATGCCTGAGATGGATGGTCCGGCAGTATTTAGTCATCTTCGTGAAATAAATCCGGCGGCTAAGGTTGTGCTGTTTTCTGCCTACAGCTCGACAGCAGAGGTGCAAAAGACCTTAGATAATGGTGCTTTGGGTTTTATTCACAAGCCCATTCTGCGAGATGAACTTTCGCAAAAGATCGCTCAGGCTATGGCGGATCAGAGAGTGAATAACCTTAGCACGCTCTTTGGCATAAGAGAAGCAAGAAGGGTGGAAATAAATAAGCCGATGCTGAATGCCATAAAAAAAAGCATCATCGAGCAATTCGGGGAAATCATGCAGGAGCTGCAAAGCAACTTTGATGATGGGGATAAGGAAAAAATTGAAATTATGCTGCGTTCGCTGGTACTATTTTTACGTAAGACAAAGATAAAAAAAATGGGAGTATTAATCAAAAGGCTGCAATCCAGTCTGAAATCTGATCGTGCTGCTACCAAAGACATATTGGAGCAAATAGAGAAGCAATTTTTGATAATGCTGGAGTAAGGCAAGTATTGGTCGTCACGATTTCGGAGAGCTAACGCACATCAGCGAAGGGGAGAAGAGGAGAAGGGGAGAAGAGGAGAAGAGGAGAAGAGGAGAAGGGGTGAAGAGGAGAAGGGGTGAAGAGGAGAAGAGGAGAAGAGGTGAAGAGGAGAAGGGGTGAAGAGGTGAAGAGGTGAAGAGGAGAAGAGGAGAAGAGGAGAAGAGGAGAGGAGTATCTAATCCTCGAGATAGAAGCATGGGGCTATTCATTTTATCTCCCGTTTTCCGTTTCCCGTCTTTCATCACTTTTAACTGTGATCTTTGGGGATGCACAAATATATTTCGGGGTATGCCAGAAAATATTAATCTGGCATCCCCCTGGTTTTATAATTTATGGTATTGTTAAATGATTTATATTATGTGAGATAAAGATTGTTGTCAGGGTCAACCATTGGAAGGTCTTTCGACCATTCGCAAGGTTTTGGATGGGGGACATTTTTCAATCTAAGTTACCTTGCGAATTGTCGAAAGACCTTCGCAATGGTGACGACTAATTGTTTACTTGATCATTATTTCCACTTTTCGTATTAATTTCGGGGGTATGCCAGAAAATATTAATGAATTGACAGATAACGCTTGTTATTTATTTTGCCTTTTAATATCCAAAGTGGAGAAAATATGAGCTTATTGGACAAAGCCTGGAATTTCACGGAAGCGGATCGGGTGCGATCGCTTGGGCATTACCCGTATTTTAGGATCATATCCTCAGAGCAGGATACAGTGGTTACGATGAATGGGCGTAAGATGTTGATGATGGGGTCAAACAGCTATTTGGGATTGACAAATCATCCGCGAGTGAAGGAAGCTGCAATCGATGCACTCAGGAAGTATGGCAGTGGGTGTGCCGGTTCACGTTTTCTTAATGGCACACTCGATATACACATTGAACTGGAGAGCAGATTAGCTGAATTTGTCGGCAAGGAAGCAGCCTTAGTATTTGCGACGGGTTACCAGAGCAATTTGGGAGCAATTCAAAGTATGGTGAGCCGCAATGAGTACATAATCACAGACAAATATGACCATGCTTCGATTATAGACGGTTGCCGTTTATCGCAGGGCAAGATGTTGCGATTTGCACATAACAACATGGAAGATCTCGATAGGGTAATGAAAACGATAGAGGGGAAAAATGCCTTGATTGTAGTGGATGGCATATTTTCTATGGAAGGCGATATAGCTCCGGTGCTTAAGATATGTGAGACAGCAGAGAAGTATGGAGCCAGCGTGATGGTGGATGAGGCTCATTCACTGGGAGTGATGCATCATACAGGAGCGGGATGTGCGATGGAGGCAGGTTGCACGGATCGCGTGGAACTGATAATGGGTACATTTTCCAAAAGTCTTGCCTCGGTAGGTGGTTTTATTGCGGGCAGTTATAAGGTGATGGATTATATGAAGCACGTAGCTCGTCCTTTGATATTTTCTGCATCTTTGCCTCCGGCTTCGGCAGCCAGTGTACTGGAAGCCTTAAAGATCATGGAAGAGGAGCCTGAGCGGATAGAGAAGCTTTGGGAGAACACCTATTTCATGGCGAAAAGTTTCAAAGAGTTAGGTTTTGATACGGGTTCATCATGCACGCCGGTAATTCCGCTGCATGTGGGAGGATTGGACAATGCCTTTAGGATGTGGAAGCTACTGGATGAGCAGGGAGTTTTTATCAATCCGGTAGTGCCACCTGCGGTACCGCCAAACGACACATTGATCCGCACCAGTTTTATGGCGACCCATACGATACCACAGCTTTCGGAGGCGTTAGACAAATTTGAAAAAATTGGCAAACAAATTGGAATAATATAATAAAATCAGCCCCTTAGGGGGCTTTTTTTTATGATTGGAATATATATTGCTTTGTTTAGTGGCGAAGGAGTAATAATGAAGAAGATAATATTAAGTATAATGGTGATAGCCATGATATTTTGTTTACACTCGGCACCACGATCGTTGTCAGAAGCCCGGGTAATAAGTGAGAATTTTTTGCAGCAGAGAGGGATTGAGAGAGAGATAGATTTAGGAACCAGATTAGAGAACGGAGAGGCAGACCTTTACATATTCAATATAGAAGAAGACGGATTTATTGTCACATCGGCAGATGATGATTTTTATCCTGTGATTGCCTATTCCTGGCTGGGCAGTTATACAGATGAGACGTCAGAAGATTTGCAATTTGTATTCATCAGGGAAGATCAGTTAAAGCGGGGAGAATATTACGCCTCTAACCGGCAGGCAGCAGCAGAAAACAGGCAAGCCTGGAATGATCTAACGTCTGGGACGCGAGAGAATAGAACTTTTCAACAGTGGCCCATGTCAGGCAACACAAGTACGGGTGGCTGGTGTGATACACAGTGGACTCAGAGCGGAATTTTCAATCAGTTCTGTCCAATTGACAATACCGGCAACAGGAGTGTGGTGGGCTGCGTGGCGACAGCGATGGCGCAGATCATGCATTTTCATGAATATATAGGGAATCCTGTTTTCAGCAGCAGCGATAATTACAGTTCCGGTTGGTGGAATGCTATCTATATAGATAGTGATCATGAAGAGAGGGATTTTCCCAATTGGTCAGAATTAAATGGTTATCTTAACATTGCAGCTTCACATTATTCGAATGGTGAAATCATCACTTCACAGGATCTGGCAGCACTTAATTATGCATGTGGCGTAAGCGTGGAAATGAGCTACAGTTCATCAGGTTCCGGTGCTTATACAGAGGATGTGGCTTCTGCTTTGAGGAATAAATTTGATTATGATTCTGCGGTCTGGAACGAAAACAATGGTGGGAATTTTTATACTAATATCGCCCAGGATATGAAAGAGATGCAACCCTGCGAATTTTCTATCTATACTTCCGGCTGGAATGACGGGCATGCAATAGTATGCGATGGCTATAATACGGATAGTTATTATCATCTCAATTATGGCTGGGGTTCTTCCAATATCGGCTGGTATCATATCCCTTCGGGGATGCCTTCAAATTACAGCATAATCGGGGGAGCCGTACGCAATATCGAAGGTGGCGAATTCCCCATATTTGTAAATGGCAATCTCAGCGGCATGCCTGACCCGAATGGTAGTTATATCTTTTTTTCAGGAGAAAAATATCATTATGAAGCCTATGCTGACAATTCCGGTGCGTTTAATATTCCTGCCCTAAAGCCCGGCTGGTACACTGTATCAGCAATTGGAGGCAGGCTTTGGTATGCGGAAGAAGAAATATATCTTGATACAGATAATCAGAGCATAGAACTGGATATGTATAATTATGATGCTCTGGAGGGAAATATCAGTGCTGATATACCTACAAGCGGTTCTATAATTGCCCTTTATGAGGATAATAATTTCATTGCACAAACTATTTCGGACCTGAATGGTTATTTTGCTATTCCGGACATATTACCGGGCACCTATCATGTAACGGCCTCGCTTACACCGGATTACTATGGTTACAATTCTGTGACAGTGGATACAGATAACCAATTCGTATCAATTGTTATGGAGAATTATAGTGAAAATTATGAGATAAATTGGTTTGGGGAGCCAATACAGACTCACACTTTGATACCATTACAGATATCATGTGCTATCAGACTAACGGCAGAAGACCTGGCGGGTCATCAGGAAGATGTTTTTAGCGGAATATCCTTCATTTCTCCGATCTCAAGTGATGAGGGTACTATAGTTGCAGAGCTTTGGCGAGAGAATGAGCTTTTGATAGAAGTGGCAGCTCAAGATTATGCGTATGGAGAAGAGGTTCTGGTGGAATTTCCCTATTTTTCTGAAGTATTGCCTGGCAGCAATTATTATGCGGGTTATAGGGTGGATACTTATACAGGGGACATTGCCTGGCGGGATGCGGGACCTCGCATCTCAGGCAGGGGGGCCTGGTTCAGGATAACAAACTGGGTAGAATTATCTAGCACCTTTGATTTTAATTTTTGCATCAATGCTCATCTGATAGGTGCTTATGTATCATCTCCGTCAAATACAGCCGAGATACCGCAGCACAATTATTTTGCGGAAAGCTATCCTAATCCTTATAGGCAGAATTCCGAAAGAAATCAGGCAGTTATCAAGTTTCAGCTTCACGGAGCTGCCAATGCTATGATTTCCTTATATAATCTTAAGGGTCAAAGGGTGGAGCAGATAGCCAAAGGGCAATTTTCTGCTGGAGAACATCAGATAGCGTGGCAGCCGCAGGGTCTTGGCAGCGGCATATATTTTTATATGCTATCGATAGACGGTATTGCCGGTGATTATAAAAAAGTAATAATCTTAAAATAGTAAATACAAAGGGAAAAAAATGAAAAAATTCTATATTTTCTGTCTGCTTGCGATAATCTTGGCATTACCACTGGGGGCACGCAACGTAACTTTGAGAGAAGCGCAATCTGTAGCACTGGGAAAAATTCTAATTGAAGGTCAATCTCATCAGATAGCGGCAACACATTTCATCAGTGATGAGCAAAAGAGTATTGCGTGGGTATTTCAGCTTACGCCTGCCGGTTTTGTGATTGTAACCAGTGATACCGATTTAGTGCCGGTATATGGCTATTCTTTCCGAAATTCCTTCTCTTTGGAAGAGGGCAAAAGAAATCCCGGCTTGAATATGCTGAAAGAGGATATAAGGCTCAGGGTGCTGGCAAAAGAGCTAACTGATCCCGAAATTATTCAGCAAAACAACAATCAGTGGCAGGCATATATTGAGAATAATCTCTCCCCCATACCTTCTCGTGACCGCAGCGTTTTTCCACCTTCCACATATAATACACCTACGGGTGGATGGATAGTAACGCAGTGGGATCAGGGCTACCCCTATAATCAGTTCTGTCCAATGGATCCAGATTCCGGCGGACGCTCCGTGGTAGGCTGCGTGGCTACATCTTTTGCTCAGATAGTGCATTATCATCGGGAGATCGGCTCGCTCACTTTTTCGGATGCGGATGATTATACTTCGGACAATTACACTTCGCCGGTAGTGATTGATGACGACTGGAACACCTACGGTTTTTTGAATTTCCCTGAACTGAACACGTATATGGACGAACTGAGGATAAATTATGAAAGTGGAGAGCCCTTCACCTCGCAGCTAAAGGGTGCCTTATCATTTGCCTGCGGAGTGCTCACTAGTATGCAGTATTCGAATAGTGGTTCCGGCACACAAACACTTTACGCGGGATATGCCTTTTCGGAACGACTCGGTTATGACAGTGTGCTTAATGTATACACAATCAATAATAATTTTTATAACATCCTTTCAGACGACATGGTGAATGGCAGACCGGTTATGATGTCTATATTGGGTGGACCTGAGGGGCACTGCATCATAGCCGACGGCTGGAACAGTGATTCTGATTATTACCATCTGAATATGGGTTGGAGTGGCTACGATGATGGCTGGTATTCACTACCGGCAGGAATGCCTTCAGGCTATAATGTGATCCGTGAAGCAGTATGCAATATAGAAGGAGGTTCTGTACCTGTAGATATCATAGGCTTTGTAAACACCTTTGGAGAGAATCCGGCTGGCACAATTATAGCACTGGATGGGACTGTGGATTACCTTTGCAGTACAGACGAAGCCGGCATGTTTGAGCTCGCTTTTGTTCACGAAGGCTGGTATGATGTGAGTGCCACGCTGGAGCTGCCTCAGGGTGGATATTATTATAAGCAGCAGCAGGAGCACATAGATGCCACAAATACTTTCCTGCAGATAGACATGGATAATTATGAATTTATCACCGGCAACGTGACTTCACCCGTGGATCCTGCCGGCACAAATATCACAATCTATAAAAATAATGCCATAGTATCAGAGGCTGTAGTATCTATTGACGGCTACTATGAATCTCCCGGGCTGTTACCTGGCAGCTACGTACTGGTAGCCAGTCTGCCGCCCCATTACGGGCGTGTGAGGCATATAAATGTAAGCCTGGAAGAGCAAAACTTTGATTTTGAGCTTTTTGATTATGAGCAATCTACCTCCATTTCTTATGCAGAAGAACCTGAGGATGTATGGAGTCTTATAGCCACCACGATGAGCGTAGGCATAAAATTGACCGCAACAGAATTGCTTGGAATGGATGAGGCACTAATCTCAAGCGTGAGTTTTAAATCTCCCATAGCACCGGAAAACGGACAGCTCTGGGCACAGGTCTGGCAAAATGAGACCCTGATAAGTGAGACAGAAATCCCGGATTTTTCTTATGGAGAAGAGTTGGAGATCGATTTGAATAATTTCGCAGTTATAGATAGTGAGAATAATTATTTTGTGGGTTATAAGATCCAATCATTAAATACAGACCTTGCCTGGCATGACAATGGACCTCGCATACCGGGAAAGGGAGCCTGGTTCAGAATAAATTCCTGGACTGAATTACCGGCGACCAATGACTTTAATCTCTGCATAGAAGCAAAGCTATTACACCCCATGCTTGATAATGACAATGCAGATATTCCTTATAACCACGCAGTACTTAAGCAGAATTATCCCAATCCTTTCAATCCTGAGACTAAAATCAGCTTCAATTTACCCATTGCTGATCAGGTGAGCCTTTTCATCTATAATATCAAGGGAGAGAAGATTAGTACACTTGCCAGCGAAATTCTTCCTGCCGGAGAGCACAGCTTTATCTGGAACGGCACTGATAGCAAAAACAGGCCTGTTGCTTCCGGATTATATATTTATTCAATCAGGACTTCGAGTTTTCATGACGCAAAAAAAATGATCCTGCTGAAATAGGGTGTTTTTTTAAAAAATCGAAGGTTGAGAAGGTTTAGACCAGAAACTGAGCAATTAGTGATAACCTGCTTGGCATAAGTCAATTGTATGCGAGTATGAATTTTTCATTGACATAATGAGTAAGTGACATGGGAGTGTTTGTTTTCGTAAGAGAAGTAAAAAAAAAGTAAGTATAAAGAATAAGGAGAAATTTATGGAGAAGAAACGGATTTACCTCTTTGGAGGAGGAGCTGCTGAAGGCAAAGCAGAGATGAAGAATCTCTTAGGTGGCAAGGGTGCTAATCTTGCCGAGATGAACTTGATAGGAGTACCGGTACCGGCGGGATTTACTATTACCACGGAAGTATGCACAGAGTATCAGCAACTGGGATATGAAAATATTCAGAAAATATTATGGGAAGAGCTGGGAAATGGCGTAAAGCACGTGGAAAAGATAATGGGAAAGAAATTTGGAGACAGAGAAAATCCCTTATTGCTTTCTGTACGTTCCGGTGCCCGTGTATCCATGCCGGGAATGATGGATACGGTATTGAATCTTGGTTTAAATGATGAAGTAGTAGATGGTTTGGCGAAAAAGAGTGGAAATGAGCGTTTTGCCTGGGATAGTTACCGCAGATTTGTGCAGATGTATGGCGATGTGGTAATGAATATGAAACCTGTAAACAAAGAGGATATAGATCCCTTTGAAAAGATAATAGAAGAGCTGAAAGAAGAGAAAAGAGTAGAGCTTGACACGGAATTAAGTACGGCAGACCTAAAGGATCTGGTCAACAGATTCAAAACGGCAGTTAAAGAGAATACTGGTGAAGACTTTCCTGATAATCCCTGGGAGCAACTTTGGGGTTCTATCACGGCAGTATTTGACAGTTGGAATAATTCCAGAGCGATCTATTACCGGAATATGCACAAATTTTCGCATGACTGGGGTACAGCGGTAAATGTACAGGCGATGGTATATGGCAATATGGGAGAAAATTCAGCAACAGGTGTGGCATTTACGCGTGATGCGGCAACCGGTGAGAATTTATTTAACGGAGAATACCTGATAAATGCTCAGGGAGAAGACGTGGTAGCGGGCATAAGGACTCCGCAGCAGATCACAAAAACCGGCAGCGAGCGTTGGGCGGAATTAGCCCAGGTATCGGAAAGCGAGAGGAGGGCGAATTTTCCTTCACTTGAAGAAGCGATGCCGGTAATATATAAAGAGCTATTTGAAGTGGAGACCAAGCTTGAGAATCATTACCGAGATATGCAGGATTTGGAATTTACAATAGAAGACGGCAGATTGTGGTTGCTTCAGACGCGTTCCGGCAAGCGTACAGGAGCTGCCATGGTTCGGATAGCGATGGAGATGCTGGAAGAAGGAATGATTGATGAAAAAACTGCTATCATGCAGGTTTCGCCTAACAGGCTTGACGAGCTTCTTCATCCTGTATTTGACCTTGATGCCATTAAACGTGCAGAGCTGATAGGTCGCGGACTTCCTGCTTCTCCGGGAGCGGCAACGGGTCAGATCGTATTTTTTGCGGATGATGCAGTAACTTGGGCAGAAGCTGGAAAGAAGGTGATCTTAGTGAGGATAGAGACCTCTCCTGAGGATCTTTCCGGTATGCACAAAGCGGAAGGGATACTTACAGCTCGCGGAGGAATGACTTCTCATGCAGCAGTAGTAGCGAGAGGCGAAGGCAAGTGTTGCGTATCCGGAGCTGGAAGCGTAAAGATAAGTTATAAAGCCAGGACAATGACTTGTTCTGGAGTAGAGTATAAAGAAGGGGACTGGATATCTCTTAATGGTTCTAAGGGTGAGATATATAAAGGCAAGATAGAAACCCGCAAGCCGGAATTGAGTGGCAATTTTGGCAAGCTCATGGAATTATGTGATAAATACACGCGGATGTATGTGCGTACGAATGCAGATTCGCCAAAGGATAGCGTGATTGCGAGAGAATTTGGGGCACAAGGAATAGGCTTATGCCGCACGGAGCATATGTTTTTTGAAGGAGAACGGATTAAGGCAATGCGAGAGATGATCCTATCGAGTGATGAGGCTGGCAGACGCAAGGCATTAGCAAAATTGCTTCCTTTCCAGAGAGCGGATTTTGAGGGCATCTTCACAGCAATGACAGGATATGGAGTAACTGTAAGATTACTGGATCCGCCTTTGCATGAATTTGTACCTCATGAGCTGGAGAATCAGCAGATAATGGCAGATGAGATGGGCATAAGTGCTGAGGCAGTAGCTGAGAAGGTAGCGGGTCTGGCAGAATTTAATCCCATGCTGGGTCACAGGGGTTGCCGTTTGGGCATCACATATCCTGAGATAACCGAGATGCAGGCCCGAGCAATTATCGAAGCAGCGGTGAACGTTCATAAGAAGGGAATAGAAGTATATCCGGAGATCATGATTCCACTGGTGGGCAAAATGGAAGAATATGAGCTTCAGGAAAAAATAATCCGCGAGACAGCGGAGCAAGTATTTTCAGAAAAGGGAACAAAAGTAGATTATTTAGTGGGGACTATGATAGAGATTCCGCGTGCTGCGTTAACGGCAAATCTCATAGCCAAGAAGGCTGAATTCTTTAGTTTTGGCACTAATGATCTCACGCAGATGACCTTTGGCTACAGTAGGGACGACGCTGGCAAATTCCTTGATGTATATTTGAAAAATGGGATATTAAAGGAAGATCCCTTTGCAGTATTGGATCAGGAAGGAGTGGGACAATTAGTGGAAATGGGCACTCAGCGAGGCAGAGAGATAAATCCCGATTTAAAAGTGGGAATATGCGGCGAGCATGGTGGTGAGCCCAGCAGCGTAAAATTCTGTCACCGTGTGGGAATGAATTACGTGAGCTGCTCTCCATTCCGGGTACCGATAGCCAGGCTTGCAGCAGCACAGGCAGCTATCGAGGATGAAAAGTAAACAGGAAAAATTTGTGAACATTATAACGAAAAAAAGCTCCCTGCTTTCAGGGGGCTTTTTTTAATGATGAAAGCATTTATATTAGCAGCCGGCAAAGGCACGAGGTTATTGCCTCTCACATCCAGGCTTCCTAAGCCGCTTATACCTGTCTTGGGGATCCCGCTTTTATGCTATACACTGGCAAGGATAAAAACAGCCGGGATAGATAGAGTGATTATTAATATCCACTATCGGGGTGAGCGGATAGTAGAATTTCTGGCACATCACAAAAATTTTGGTATAGAAATTGAATTATCTGAAGAGGGAGAGCTTTTGGGAACGGGTGGCGGGATAAAGAAATGTAGTCATCAATTAGTTTCTCCTTTTATGCTTTTGAATGCGGATATAATATGTGATCTTGATTTGAGAGAATTTATAAATCACTGGCAGGAGAGCGGCAAAACATCAATGCTGGCAATATCTGAGCAGGGAGAGCCAAGTGTGGCAGTGCAGAATGGGAGCGTCATAGATTTTAATGGATTAGTAAGAAGCGGGATAGAAAATAATTATTCCTATTTTGGTCAGGCAATCATAAAGCCGGAAATATTCAAATGTATGCCAGCAGGTTATTCATCACTGGTTACAGGTGGATTGATACCCTTAGTGGAAACGGGTAGACTTGATTCTTATGTGCATTCCGGCTGGTGGTTTGATTTGGGAACTCCAGCGGGCATATCGAAGGCAGAAATATTTTTAGAGACAAAAAAAAGCATAAATAATTTATTAGCCTCCGGTGAAATTTTACTGGATCAGGATTACCTGAACTGGTTTTATCAAGGCGTGACGGAGGTATAATGTTTTTTCATCTGTTTGAGCCTTTGGCAAGCACAGAATTATTAGGATTAAATATCTTTAATGTATTTCGCTACATCACATTCAGGTCTGTGATGGCTTTTATTTCGGGATTAATTTATACACTCACGATAGGGCCTGTCATCATAAATCAAATTCGCAAAAAGCAGGCTTTGGAGATAATCAGCGATTACCTTTTAGATTTGGGGCATCGAGAAAAAGCCAATACACCTTCTATGGGTGGCATAATTTTTCTCACGGGAGTACTATTTTCATCTCTATTATGGAATGATCTCACCAATCACTATATTTTGATAATGTATCTGGTGACTATCTGGCTGGGAGCATTAGGTTTTTTTGATGATTATCTAAAAAATATCAGAAAGGAAAAAAAAGGATTAATTGCGAGATACAAGCTGCTGGTTCAGGTTATACTGGGGTTTTTTGTAGGTATGGTGCTGATCACAAGCCCTCTTGATAAGGGCAGCATAACGACAATCTGTATTCCTTTTTTTAAGGATGTAGCTTTGAACATATACTGGATATTTATCCCATTCACAGTTTTAATGATAGTGGGGACCAGTAACGGCACCAATTTAACGGATGGACTGGATGGGCTTGCCACAGGTACCGTATCTATTGCACTCTTAGGTCTGGGGATTATGTCATATATCAAGGGTAATTATATAAATGCGGAATATCTGAAGCTGGAATTTATCCCACAAGCGGGTGAGCTTACAGTTTTTATAGCAGCCCTAATAGGATCACTTCTGGGTTTTTTGTGGTTCAATTGCAAGCCAGCCCAGATATTTATGGGTGATACGGGGTCTCTGGCACTTGGCGGTCAACTGGCAGTGATCTCGATAATCCTGCGTGAAGAGATTTTCTTTATAATAATAGGTGGGGTATTCGTGGTGGAATCATTATCCACACTGGTTCAAATCCAATACTACCATCACACAAAGCGTAAATATGGAAAGGGCAGGTGGTTTTTAAAAATGGCACCCTTGCACCATCATTTCCAGAAGAAAGGCTATTCTGAGGATAAAATTGTGGTGAGATTCTGGATCATAGCCCTGATGCTTCTGGCTATTGGTTTATCCACTATCAAGCTGCGTTAGTTAAATATTTATTCCCGAGATGTTTTCCAGTCCCGATAGATTTGAAGTAAACTGATAGAATTTAATTTATCATCAATAAGCAGGGTTTTCAGATAGAGGCTGCGAGTATCAGGCTTCCAATATATAACAGGTAACACATCATTTTCTGCAAAACTATCACCATTAGATTCAACAAGTTTTTCTGTCACTTCTTTACGGTAATACATTAAAGGTGAGCAATCACAATCTTCATATCTAAAGAATCCGATATCTGTCATATTTGTAAAACTGAATTCCACAAGACCGCAAAGCTCGCCATTCTCTTCAAAAATCTGCTTTCCGGTAATCTGTAAAGCGGGGTTTTCATTCTCAAAAGCATCACCCATCAGATAGGATTCGATCAGTTCATCAAAATCTGAATAGCTGCTGTCTTCTTCATCACTTTGATCTGAAATCAGGTTAACGAATTTGATGCTGCCGGTTCCTGAGCCATCATTATTGATTTCATAGCGATATTCCTTATATTCTGAAGTTAAGCAGCCGCTAAACAAGACGGCGATAGAAAAAACAATAATCAGCTTTGATAAATTCTTAGCCATAATAATCCCTCCTATATATTAAATACTCACGACAATCAGAAAAAATATAGCTAACAAAAAAAAGCTTTATATAGGGAAACAGGGTCTAAGCGGTTTGCAGAGCCCTTACCTTCGAAGAAGGCATAATCTCGGATCATTTTTATATTAAGTGGAGTCCAGCAAAAGCTAATACCTGAATTAGGGTCATTATAATTCAGATAGCCTTTGGGAGCGGGTTTTTGACCTGGAAAAGGGCTGGGCACCTTGCCTCGGAAGGAAAAATACTCCAGGGTTGCGCCATTTTCAAGAGCAATTTTTCCATCATAGGTCTCAAAGGCTTCGTCTGTGAGAGCTTGAAGTTTATCGGCAATTTGTGTATGAGAGATATTTAATCTTTCGAGAATACTAAGATCTTCCTGAATGATATCGGTAAAATTTCTGGGATCATCTCCGAGGAAGCCCTCAAGTGTGATACTTCCGGGTTGCAGGAGCTTTTGTATTCGCTTTTCTTCTGGAGTGAGTTTCATAAATCCTCCTTATTTCATCAGTCATTCACTGTTTTCTTTCCGATAACGGTAAAAAGTACACCACCTGTCAGGTTTTCTGCCTTGATAGAGCCTTGAAATTTGTTTTCTATAATCCTGCGGCAAATGTGCAAGCCAATCCCGGTACCTGCCAATCCCCTGGTAGTAAAATACGGATCAAAAATCTTCTCAAGATTTTGCGTTGGGATGGGTTCGCCTTTATTAAATATTTTGATAATCACTTCGTTATCGGAGCATAGCAGAGTGATATTAATCTCCGGGTCTGCCACATTATTCTCCATCATCGCCTGCCGGGCATTATTTATGATATTAATAATAACCTGAGACAATTCACTGGGATTGCCGCTCAGGCAGCAATTACTATCGAGATCAATTTTTATTTTTATATCATCATGTTTAAGAAGATATGAAACAATTTTGATTGCCTTATTAACAGCATCTGCTACTTTGAAATCAATTATGTTATCTTCCTTAAAGAAATCTCTGAAATCTGTTATTGTCTGGCTCATATATTGCACTTGTTCCAGAATGAGTTCAATCTGATTATTCAAAAATTCATCTGTCAATTCCTCAAAATCCCAGGCATCTCCGATAGATTGAGAGAGCACACCAATCACATTAAGAGGCTGCTTCCACTGGTGGGCGATGGCGGAGATCATTTCACCCATGACAGACATCCTCGATTGTGATGCCAGTAAATTATCTTGAGCATTTAACTTAGTTACCTTTTCCTCAAAATCTGTTTTAAGTTTATCATGACCCAGACGTAATTCATCTAATGATGATTTCAAGAAATCAATCTGGTCGCACATAATTTTGTTCTTCTTATCCAGTTCGCTACTCTGCTGCATATATATCTTAGTCTTATACTTTGTCTCCAGTTCAAAAATCTTTTCATCGTGGCTTTTTCTATAATATTCTTCATTGGCAATCAGTTGTTTTCTTAGATATTCGTTAGCTTTGCCGAGATCATTTTTTACTGTGTAATAATCAGCGTAAGTCGCATAGATATGGCGTAGATTCCACTGTAGATCATTTTCCTTATCCAATGTTTCAGCTTCCTGGAGAAACTCAGCCACCTTTTCCAATATATTCATTTTCAGGTATGCTTCCGCAATATCTAAACAGATACTCGCTTGCACAGCTTTATCATTGAATTTTTTATTAAGTGAGTGAGCTTTTAGTAGAAATTTAAGAGCACTGGAATAATCCTTCATCTGTGTGTATGTGATACCCACATTGTTAAGAGCACTGATTTCCTGGGCATACAATTCTAATTTTCTATATTGTTCGGCAGATTCTTTATAGATTTCCAGAGCTTCAAGGTATTTCTCTTGATTATATAAGACATTAGCAATATTGAGTTGAACTGTGACCTTGAATAGTGGATCAGGAGTTTTCATGTTTTCCAAGGTTAGATTAAAATAATTGAGAGCTTCGTCACATTCTTTCAGAAGCAAATGAACGGTGCCAAGATTGTTATAGGTAGCACAAATCTCACGTTTATTGCTTACTTTCTGATAAGCTTCCAAAGCGTTCAGGTAATGCTGGAGAGATTCTGAATATTTAGACTGTTTATGAGTACAATTTCCGAGTAGTGTATAGGCAGTGCCAGAGGCAATAACGATATTTTCATCCAGGCTTTTTTTTAGAAGTCTATTAGCCCATTTTTCAGCTTGGGGGTAATTACCGCTTTTTGTATAATTCTTTGCCAGATGAGCCATGGCACTCATAATTGCTCGTACGTTATTGAGTTCTTTTGCCATCTGATAAGCGATTTTTGCCTGTTCAAGACCTTTTTGAGGGTCTGAATTAGCCAAGGAAAGAGATTCTTTTAAAATAGCGTAAATATTTTCCAAATTTTCGGCACAATTTGCGTGAGCTGGGTCAATGTTTTCTTTCATTATAACAACCTTTTAGTATTTTGGAAATTTCATTAATATACAGCTTAAACAGCAGCAATCAATATTTATCTTTTCTTTCATGATTGACCCGTATTTTTTCATTTAGCAGTCTTTTTTGCTGTAATCGTAAAAAGGACACCATTTTCATAATTTTTGGCAGTGATATTGCCTTGGAATTTATTTTCGATTATCATTTTGCAGATGTACAGCCCTATACCGGTACCTTCTTCTTCTCTTGTAGTAAAATATGGCTCAAAAATACGTTTCAGGTTATCAGATTTTATATGATTGCCTGTATTAAAAATCTCTATTTTCACGAAATTATCTGAACATGCCAGATCGGTCCTGATTTCCGGTTTTTGAATATTATTTTCTATCATTTCCTGCCTGGCATTATTGATAATATTCACTATTACCTGAGTAAGTTCGCTGGGATTTCCGCTAAGCTCACAATCTTGATCAAGGTTCAAAATTGTATTTATATTATTTATTTTTAATTGATAAGAGACTATTTTAAAAGCACTCCTGATAACATCAGAGACTCTGAAAGCCTTTAAATATTTCTCTTTAAAGAAATCTCTAAAATCTGTAATAGTTTGACTCATGTAATGAACCTGTTCCAGTATCAATTCGATCTGATTAGAGATAAATTCTTCATTCAGTTCATTAAATTCCCAGGCATCACCGATAGATTGCGTAAGAACGCTGATTACATTTAAGGGCTGTCTCCACTGGTGAGCTATTGCAGAGATCATCTCACCCATCACAGACATTCTTGCCTGAGATGCCAGAACACTATCTTGAGTATTCAATCTATTCACATTATTTTCAAAATCTTTTTGTAAATTCTCATGTACATGGCGCAATAGTTCTAATGAGTTTTTCAATTCTTCGAGCTGATCTGTCATAATCTTATTTTTTTCTTGCAATTCGCTGCTGTGTTCCATATAAATTTTAGTTTTATATTTGGCTTCGAGTTCAGCTAGTGTTCCATTATGGTTTTTTTGATAATAGTCTTCAAGTATTTCCATTTCTTTATTAAGGTATTCCATTCCCTTATTGCAATCACCCGTAGCTTTGTAATATTCAGAATAGGTATGATATATCTCCCTCATATCCCATATCAGGTTATTATCTCTGGCAAGAGAGAGCGCTTCTTCCAGGTATTTTGGAACCTCATCTAATTCACCTGTTTTAATATATTCCGTGGCAATGGCTTCACTGACTCTGCATAATGATACGCAATCATTATACTCCCTGAATTGAGAATATACTTTTTGAAAGTATTCTTGAGCCAGATCATGTGCATTTAACTGTGCATAGGTGAGACCGATATTATAAAGAGCCGTATTCCTGTTATATAACATTTCCTGCTGTTCAAATTGAGCAGCGGCTTCTTTATAGGCAATTAGCACTTCATTGTATTTTCCCTGATTAAACAGAATGTTGGCAATATTGACATTGATAGCGGCAATTATTGGCAGATTACGCTCCTCGGCAATTTCTTTTGCTAATTGGAAATAATTGAGTGCTTCGCCAAATTCCAGCAGGATAAGGTGAACCGTCCCTAAATTTGTATAACAACCGCATAATTCAGCTTTATCATCGATTTCCTGATATATTCCCAGGGCATTAAGGTAGCATTGCAAAGCCTCGGCATATTTTGCCTGTCTGTGGTAAATATTACCTAGGACTGTATTGGCAGTGCCAATAGAATGGACAATGTTTTCTTCTTTACTTGTTTTTAGCACACGTTGTGCCCATTTCTCAGCATCAAGATAATTTCCCAGCATCAGGCAGCCATAAGCTAAATGTATCATAGAGCTTACAATAGAATTCTTATCATTAAGTTCTTTTGCCATCCGATAGGCAATTTTCGCCTGGTTATAACTTTCCTTAGGTTCAATTTTATTCAAAAAGCGTGAATAGTCTAATATTTTATGTACTTTATCCAAACCTTTTGAATTTTCTATGCTAGCTAAAATTTTTTTTCTTTCCATCATTAATTTCTCCCGATTCCCATTTATTAATACAATATAAGAAAAAATCAGCTAAAACTATCATAAAATATCATTTCTTCTTTGATCCCATACTCCAGTAAGCCTTTTTTGATAGCGTTTATCATACCGGGGCTGCCACAAAGATATGCTTCCGTAGAAGCTGCATCTTTTATAAAATCTTTAAGATAGGGTGTCACGAATCCGGTTTTGCCCTGCCAGTTATCATTTTCTTCGGGTTGAGAAAGCACTGGATAATATTTAAAATCAGCAATTTTATCTTCAAACTCAGTCATAAAAGTGGTATAATAAAGATCAGCTAAGGTACGGGCGCCAAAATAAAACGCCATTGTGCGTTTTGATTTAATTTGATCAAGCCATTCCAGCATGGATTTAATGGGAGCCATACCTGAGCCGCCGGCAACAAAGAGGATATCATTTTCTGAATCACGGATATAAAAATCTCCGTAAGGACCAGTGAATTCCACTATATCGCCTGATCTTAGATATTCATGAACCCAGGTAGTGCACAAGCCTTCCGGTACTTTTCTTATGATCAATTGCAAAGTATTTTTTTGAGAGGGGTTTGACGAAATAGAATAAGCCCGGGAGACAGAATGCCTTACCCTGTCATAGTTATTTGTCTGCAATTGCAGATATTGCCCAGCCTTAAAGCTGATTGTTTCAGGTTCGAGCAATTTCAGAGTAAGTTCTTTTATGTCATAGGTGAGATCTTTAATATCTATTACTTTTGCTTTAAATTGACTGATATTAAAAACGGATTCTGGTATTGATATGCGGATATCTTGTTTTACTTTTACCTGGCAGGAGAGTCTGAAGTTGTCATCAATTTCTTTCTGGTTCAGGAAGGGCTTTTCTGTGGGTAATAATGGTCCGCCACCTTCCATTATGCGGCATTTACAAAAACCGCAGCTTCCGCGCCCGCCACAGGCAGACGCCAGAAAGATTTTTTTACTATTTAAACTGCTTAAAAGAGAAGAACCACCTTTAACTGTTATCTCTTTTTTGCCATTGATATCAATTTTACAATCTCCATAATCTGCCAGGAAGCGTTCGGCAATCACCAGCAGAATAGCCAGAGCGCCGCCCATAAGCATCATTATCCCTGTGGTTTGCAATATCAATATCAGCAATTTTGCCACCTATTGAATCACGGCAATGCCGGAGAAGCCGATAAAGGCAAGAGCCATAATACCCGTAATTATCAAAGTTAAGCCGGCATTTTGCAAGCCGGCAGGAACTCTCTGCATCTTCACTCTTTGGCGCAATCCAGCCAGACACAAAATTGCCAGCAGCCAGCCAATGCCGCTACCCGCTCCAAAAGCTACAGTTTGCATAAAACTGTAAGAGCGGATGACCATAAACAGTGATACGCCCAAAATGGCGCAATTAACGGTTATCAGGGGCAAAAATATCCCAAGGGTATAATAGAGAACCGGAGAAAAGCGCTCGATCACCATTTCTGTAAGTTGCACAAAGGCTGCTATCACAATGATAAATATTATGTACTGCAAATAGACAATATCCAGAGGGAGCAGAATCAGGTGATATACGGCATAATTTATAGCAGTAGTGCACACCATGACGAAAAAGACAGCTAATCCTAAGCCCAGAGAAGATTCCACTTCTTTGGAAACCGATAAAAAGGAACACATGCCCAGAAAATTGGTCAGCAATATATTGCTGGTAAAAATAGCAGCAAAAAAAATCACCAGACTGTTTACTTCCATAATTTCTATTTCCTTTTAGATTCCACGACCCAGATCAAAATTGCCAGTAAAAAGAAGGCGCTGGGAGCCATCACCATAATAGACCAGGGTGTCCACCAGTTGCCAAAAATCTGAAAACCAAAAATTGAGCCAAAGCCGAATAATTCTCGCACAAACGAGATAACTAGAAGCACCAGTGAATAGCCTACTCCTGCACCGATGCCATCAATCATGCTGTCTAAAGGTGTATTTTTGCCGGCAAAGGCTTCTGCTCTTCCCATGATGATGCAGTTTGTGATAATTAAACCCACATACGGTCCCAATTGATCGCTGATATCTGGCATAAACGCCTTTAAAAACAGGTCAACCAGTATCACATAGAAGGCAATAATAAAGGTCTGAGCCATCATTCGTACTCTGGCAGGAATCAGATTACGAATCATCGAGATAGATAACATAGATAAGGCAAGTGTGAAGATCACTCCCAAGCCCATCACCAGACTATTCTGCATCTGATTAGTTACTGCTAAAGCAGAACAGATACCCAATATTTGTGACCAGATAGCATTTTCCTTAAAGGCACTGCTGATAAATATCTGTTTCCTGGTCATATTTTACTTTTCCCTTTAGCATCTTCAAAGTGCTGCCGGTGAATCACCTGCAATTTTTGTCCGATCCCCAGAATAACAGCCCGACTGCTGCTTGTAGCTCCGGTGATCTGTCTCGCCTCTGTTTGGTTAGCCTTCTCGTTTTCAGGGATAATTTTTAGTTGGATATATTTTCCCTTGGAAAGTAATTTTTTGCCTTCTAACTGGCTTAAAAACCATTCTTCAGTGATACGAGATCCCAATCCGGGTGTTTCTCCCTGCCGTAATATCCTGATCCCGATAAAATTACTAAAATCCGGCTGCACTGCCGCCAGTAGTTCTATAGTGCTCCATAATCCCATTACAGAAATTGGAAAGATTAATCCCCTGGTAGTATCTGCCAGGGCAAATTCATAGTATTTATCATCAGTATCATCGCCCAGATTCTTTGGAGTAATATATTTTTGATAAATTGAGTCTAATTTTGCAGGTGGCAAGTCTTTTAGTTCTGTTTTTATAAGCTCAGGAATCTCGCCCTTAAACAGGCTCAAAAGGTCGATTTGAAATTTAGCCTGGGCATGGATTTCCACTCTTTCTTTGGATAGGTGATAGAATAATGCCAGAACAAATGTGAGAATCCCCGCAAGAACGATCATAAACAGCACAGGATATAATCTTCTCTCGGAAAAGGGTATTGAGTTCACTTTTTGCTCCCGCCTTTTTTGTTGAAAGCGTGATCCAGTATTGGGGAAAAAGTATTTCCCAGTAGTAGGGCAAACATAAAGCCCTCAGGGAAGCTGGCAAATTTTCGGATGATCACAGTGAGGAAGCCCACTAAGATAGAATTTATCCAGATCACTGTTTTATGGCGGGGCATGGAAACAGGGTCTGTGATCATAAATACCATACCAAAAATAATACCGCCGGAAAAAAGATGAAACAGTGGATTACTGCCATAAAAAATGAATGAAAATATGATAAATGAAACAATGCCGCCTAGTACAGGCTGCCATTTAGCGGTTTTAGTCAATATCATATAAATCGCTGCCAGAATAATCAAAAAGCTTGAGATTTCTCCTATACTGCCAGGGATATGTCCCCAAAACAAATCTGCTAATCCACCTATCCCCTCTCGGGACATTTCAGTAATCCGGGTAGCCCCAGTGATAGCTTGCGAATTGATATATGCTGTAAATCCTCCCGGAAAAGATGAATATGGCAAGAGCCACTGCGACGTCATTTCACGCGGGAAAGAAACAAATAAAAATACCCGTCCCACTAATGCCGGGTTAAAGGGATTCATCCCAAAACCTCCAAACACCATCTTGCCAAAAGCAATTGCAAATACGGCTCCTGCTGCCGCCATCCAGAACGGAATTGTGGGAGGCAGGATCAGTCCCAGCAAAGTGCCGGTTACAAAAACAGCCATGCTGATTTTGCCAGATTTCTGTTTCCTGATAAAGGCATATTCGCAGGCCAGGGAAAATAGATTGGTAACAGCCAGCACAGCCAGCACCCGCCAGCCAAAACGATAGATACCATAAATTATAATGGGAATAAGAGCAATTAGTACTCTATCCATCACTTTTTGCTTAAGAAATAAATTTTTGCTTATTCTATACACTTTTAGTTCATATCATTTATGTTTATATTCAGAAAAATACCTTAAAAACTGTGCTCTTTCATAGAATGATGGATCAGCTACATTTTTCTTGCTTAGTTTTCCCCTGAAATCCTCAATCTTTGAATAGTTATGATTATTCATCCACTCCTGAAGGAATTGGCTACTGGCTGCAATGGAATCTACGCCTTCCAGATAAAGACTACTCGTCATCTGAACTGCCGTTGCTCCTGCCAAAAGCATTTTAACTACTCCAATACCGTCATGAACACCTGTAGAAGAGCAAAGATCACAATCTACATTCCCATACATGATCCCTGTCCAGCGTAATGATTGAGACATATCTTCCCGGCTGGAAAATATTCCGCCAGAGACCATGGTAAGTTTTTCGATATCGATATCAGGACTATAGAACCTGTTAAACAGCACCAATCCCTTTATGCCAGTGTAAGATAAATCTCTCAACCGTCTGGATACATTATCAAAATAGCTGCTGAGTTTGAGACTGACAGGAATGCTGGATATCCTGGCTAATTTACGGGCTATTCTAAAGTATTCCTCCGATATTGATTTCTCCGGTAATTCAGGATCAGAGGGTAGATAAAATATATTCACTTCCAGGGCATCTGCTCCGGCGGATCTGATTTCCTCTGCATATTGCATCCATGATCCTAATCTATAGCAATTTATACTTGCTATCACTGGAATAGAGACAGTCTTTTTGAGAGTTCTTATCAGCTTTAGATATTGATCCAGGACATGTTGCTTTTGAAAAAAAGACAACATATCATGCGCCTCAGGATAAGAATTGGCAGCAGATTGCCCATCGAATTCATCGATTTCATACTCTATCTGCTCCTCAAACAAGGAAGGCAATACTACTGCCCCGGCATTGGCTGCCTCAAGCTTCTTCACAGTATCCACATCCCTATTCAAACCGCACGAACCCGCAATAACAGGGCTCTTTAAAGATAGTCCCATATAATTTATCCGTATATCTGCCACTTTGCCTCCCTAATTGTTTCTTAGGATCTCATCATCATACAATTTCTCAAATTTTAGCTTATGCCCTGTTTCTTCAGCGGCTAATCTATTGAAGATTCCTTCCATCTCTGTACCTTTATAACGCAGAGCAAGATCTGCGTAAAGATTCTTGGAGGCTTCCTCTCTCTTCATTGCCACAATCAAAATATCCTGATAGCTTAAATCTCCCTGCGGTTCCTCTTTCACCAGATATTCACTGATCTGAAGGTCTTCTACGTGCTTATGATCAATGTTTTCTGCTCCTCTATCCTGAAGATTGGTTAGGACAGTAATATGTCCACGCTCCATCATCTCCAAATCTTTCAGCATATCTTTCTGACTGCTGAATCTGGTTCTTTCCTGAAGGTCTTGATAAAATTCCACTGCTTCACGTTCACGTTCTATGGCAAAACCCATTATCGCTTTAAAATCATCTTTATTCATTATCTTCTCCCTTTTTTAAAAAATTTTTCCAATTTTCTTTTTAGCTGCAAATATTGTCAATTAAAGAAAATGCTGCCCGAAAGCAGCATTCTCTTGATATCTTCTATTCAATTTCGCATCTCTTTAGTCCATAGGACTAAACAAGTCTTTGCCGACGCCACATTCCGGGCATGTCCAATCATCCGGCAAATCTTCGAAAGATACATTATTGTTCTCAGCCGGATCGTAGATATAACCACACGCGTCACAGATAAATTTCTGCATTGTTTCCTCCTGTATTAATAATTCTCAACCAGAATTTCAAAATACGCCTGGCTATGAGCACAAACTGGACATTTTACCGGCGCTTCGATAGATTCTACTAAATGACCGCATTTACGGCATTTCCACATAACTTTCCCATTCTTTCTGAAAACAGACATATCTTTCATGTTTTTCCAGAGATGACGGTAGCGCTCTTCATGGTGCTTCTCTATAGCGGCAATCATGGTAAATAGGGAAGATATCTCCTTGTATCCTTCTGCCAAAGCAGTATCGGCAAATTCTGGATACAATTCTGACCATTCTTCTTCTTCGCCATTGGCGGCATATTCCAGATTTTTCAGTGTGCTATTCATAGCCACGGGATATCCGGCTCCATTAAGCTCGATCACTTCTTCATTCATTCCATTATTTAGCAATGCCTTAAAAAACAATTTGGCGTGCTCTCTTTCGTTTTCTGCCGTCTCATTAAAGATTGCTGCAATCTGCTGGAAACCTTCTTTCTCTGCGATTCTGCTAGAGAATGAATAACGATTTCTTGCCTGCGATTCACCCGCAAATGCCTTCATCAAATTTAATGCCGTTTTTGAATCTCTAAATTCCATTACTTCTCCTGCTACATTATTTTTTTAGTTCCCAGTAACAACGCCTGGGCGAAATAATCTCGTCTGCATTCTTCATATCTTTCATAGCCTTGTCAATATCTGTCTTAGCAAGCCCGCTTAATTCCAAAATCTCGCCTGCCTTCAAGGGCTTTCCCGCTTCCTGAAAAACCTGCTTCAATTTCTCTCGGGTAGTCACTTTTTAGCCCTTCCAAAGCCCGTGGATATTGCACCACTCCAGAACAAATTTTATCTCTGCTTTCTTGACTGGAAATTCTGCCAAAGGATCGTCTCCTGGTGCAAGTTCATGACGATACACAGCATCTTTTGTATGCACTTCGATGAATTTGATATAGTGCTTAATTATCATAGGATGTGCTGCATTTTGCCCGATCTTCACTAATACACCATCTTTTGTCTCTTCCACATAGGGCACGTGTTTCTCTGTGCTGGCATCTTCTGTCTTTGCTTCCAGCTTTGTCATTTTCTCATTGCAACAAGTGAGATCTTTTGCTCCTTCATTCAAAACTTCTACGACATTTCTGCAAATCTCACAGTAATAGATTTCTCTTAATCCTGTCTTTTCCACTTTGTCCTCCTGATTTTTATTTTTCAGCAACCGGCGGTGTAAATATTCTGCCGGCAAGTTCTTTATCAAGCATCAATATACCGTAACTATTTTCTCCCATCCTTTTCAGACGGTTTATATAGTCATCCATAGTAGCTTCTTCTTCTACCTGTTCATCCACATACCACTGCAAAAAGCCCTTTGAAGCATGATCATTATCTTCTATGGCAATATCCATGAGAGCATTAATTCTGGAAGTTACAAATTCCTCGTGTTCATAAGCAAGCTTAAATACTTCCAGAGCTGAATTGAATTCTGTTTTGGGTTGCTCTATCGCTTTCAGCAATACGCGGGCACCTCGTTCATTCAGATAATGAAAGAATTTCATGGCGTGAAAATGTTCTTCCTGTGCCTGCATGATAAAGAAATTAGAAAATCCCGGAAGGTTTTCTGCTTCAAAGTAAGCAGCCATGGACAGATAATAGTATTCAGAAAAAAACTCCTTGTTTATCTGATCATTAATAGCTTCCGCCAGTTTCTTTGATATCTTCATAGTATATCCTCCTTTCTATTTTTTTAAATATTCCAATACCGCTTCATAATCCGGTTCATTTGTGATCTCTTCCACTAATTCCGTATAGCCTATCCTGCCATCTGATTCTATCACAATCACCGCTCTGGCAAGCAGACCTTTCATAGGGCCTTCTGCTATCTCCAAGCCGTAATCCCTGCCAAATTCCGGAGAGCGGAACACGCTGAGCGTTTCCACTTTCTCCAAGCCTTCTGCCCCACAAAAACGGGACTGGGCAAAAGGCAGGTCTGCCGATATGCATAACACGTAAACTTCCGGCATTTCAGATGCTATCACATTGAATCTGCGAACCGAAGCCGCACATACAGATGTATCGAGGCTGGGAAAAATATTCATTACTATTCGGCTACCGGCATAATCTTTCATCACTACCTCACTAAGGTTATTCTTAGTCAGCCTAAAACCTTCTGCCGCATTACCTGCAACAGGTAATTCTCCACTAGTGTGAATCACATTGCCTTTCAATTTTATTTCAGACATAATTACTCCTTATCATCTTTAAGAGCTGCAATTTCCAGTTTTAATTGCTGCATCGCAGCAAATAGTTCTTCATCATCGGGCACAAATCGCATTTTTATCGGGGAAAACCGCTTAAATTTCATTTCAGCTAATGCAGCATCAAGGATAGGTATGCTCTGCCCGCCCCAGCCATAAGAACCAAATGCCAGGCCGATCCTGTCCCGCGGAGCCAAGCCTTTGAGATACGTGAGAAAGGCTGCTACCGTAGGCAGAATGTTATTATTCAAAGTAGGAGAGCCCAGGCAGATATACTTTGCTTCCAGGATCTGCGTCATCACGTCAGAAATATGAGTGGATTTAAGATCATAAAGCTCCCCGATAATTCCCGATTCCTCAAATACTTCGCGTATCTGATTCGCCATCTTCTCAGTGGTGCCCCACATACTGTCATAGATTATCAGTGCCTTCTCCTCTGTCCTGTTATTACTCCACTTATCATATAATTCCAGCACCCGCTTTATATGCTCATGCCAGATCAAGCCGTGGCTTGGCAATATCCAATCTATCGCCAGACCTTCCACTGCCTTGAGGGCTTTTACTACCTGAGCTCCATAGGGCAGCACAATATTAGCATAATATTTGCCGGCTTCCTCTTCCAGTATTCCTAAGGGATATTCATTATCTATTCTCTCCTGCGAGGCAATGTGCTGACCAAAAGCATCATTGGAAAATAGAATCCTGTCATAGGCAGAATAGCTCACCATATTATCGGGCCAATGCACCATCGGTGTAGGCACAAACGCCAGCTTGCGCCTGCCAAGCTGCAATTCTGTATTGCCACTCACCTCTGTAATATCCCAATTCTCTTTATAATGACGGTTCAATCCCTCTGCCCCCTTACTTGTAGCAAATATCTTTGCTCGGGGGCAATACTGCATAATCTTTGGCAAACTTCCCGAATGATCCATCTCTATGTGATTCTGGATGATGATATCTATCTTTGATGGGTCTATCACAGAACGTATCCGCTCTAATTGTTCTTCAAATAAATAGGATTTCACATTGTCTATCAAGGTTACCTTTTCATCGATTATCAGGTATGAATTGTAGGTAGAACCCCTCTGAGTTAAATAGCCGTGAAAATTGCGCAATTTCCAGTCCACTACGCCTACCCAGTAAACATTTTCCTTTATCTTTAGCGCCTTCATCTTACCTCCATATCCATAGTATAATAATTTTTATCCAGCTCCGAAATTATTTTTCTCATCTCTGGCAATGTGAACAAAAATATGATGTTCTTCCTGCTTGTTTTAGTTTTTCTATCTTTCTACCACACACGCATTTCTCCTTGCCATACACTCGCAGGAAATTCTGAAATTCACCGGTTTTGTCCGTCACACTTCTGTAATCTGAAATAGTTGTTCCATTCTTACTAATTGCTTCCAACAAAATGCTCTTGGCAGCTTCCACTATTAATTCCGATTCTCCGGCACTAATTCCAATAGCTTCGCGCAATGGCGAGACACCGGCTTTGTAGAGGATTTCTGCTACATAAATATTCCCTAATCCGGCTACTACCCTCTGATCCAAAAGCACATTCTTGATCGATGATTTCTTCTTTTTTAATATCTGCCCCAAATATGAAGCACTAAATTCTTCACTCAAAGGCTCTACACCCAGAAATGATAATCTTTCATGCACCTGATCAGTTCTTAGCAGTGTTACCTTTCCAAAAGTTCTCACATCATCAAATAATAATCTAATATTATCTGAAAATTGTATCTCTGCTCGGCAATGATTACTTGATTTTTCTGATTCCATAAAGATCAGTTTGCCCGTCATCCGTAAATGTACCATTATTGTGAAACCTGCATCAGTTTCCATCAATATGTATTTGCCTCGTCTATCCACTCTCTCTACTTTGCCGGATATATCCGCTCCTCCCCACTCATCTATCACAGTGCCCTCCCTGTGGCATTGCACGCCAAGCACTGCCTTACCCAATACTCGCTCCCTTAAACCCCTCACTACGGTCTCAACTTCTGGCAATTCCGGCATTAGTCATCTCCGCAATCACGGCATAACCCCCGCAGAATTAACTCGATGGATTCTACAGTGTGCCCGTCTGTTTCTTCTATTTTAATATCGTCTCGGCTATAAGGTATATCATATATTCTGCCACATTTATTGCACCGAAAATGAGCATGAAAACCAAGCTTCCCTTCATAACGTATTTCATTGCCGGATATAGACATCTTACATACCAGTCCCTTCCGAACAAAAAGCTTTAGAGCATTATACACTGTTGTCCTTGATAAAGTGGGAATTTCATCACAAAGCCCCTGATAAATATCCTCCGAGGTAGGATGATCCTGAGAATTTACGATATAGCCATAGATCATCATCCTCTGCAATGAGGGGCTTATCCCTTTATCCTCCAATATCTTCCTATATTCCTTCATCACGTTATCCTCATCATCATCTTTGTAATAATTACAATATAATTATTTTTACATAATTGTCAAATATTATTCTGGATACTGGCATACCCCCGAAATTAATTCGAAAAGTGGAAATAATGATCAAGTTAACAATTAGTCGTCACCATTGCGAAGGTCTTTCGACCATTCGCAATGGCAACGACGAATAACTTCATAAGTTCAATATTCCAACCTTACAATGAAATTTCGGGGGTATGCCAGTAAAGACCAAGAAAACAGGCATACCCCCGAAATTAAAAAAAGGCAGGTCTAAAAAGTCTCTAAAATAAATTTAACATTATAAAGAAATTACTTGACTATTTATATAGTCTCAATATATTTGACTTAGAAATAATAAGAAATATAAAGGAGAAGCAAAATGAAGGCAAGCGTGTTAAAAAAGTTGAAGAAAATATTGCAGGGAAAATTGTATACTTACACCAATTATCTTTGTCGCAATTTATCCAAACCACA
>CAZRXY010000046.1:0-3044 GCA_964604155.1 uncultured Candidatus Cloacimonadota bacterium
TGTATATTCTTGTGATTCAGTACCGCCTGTCCGGCGTGTTGGATACCGGTAGTCCGGACAAACGATACCGTTAAAAGATTACTATTTGGTTATTCTTCTCAATAAAGCCACCAAATCCACACAAGTTGAGCCATCCTTTCCTTGATGAGAGCCACTCCTCCGAAAAATAGAACCTCATTATCTATTTGTGAGAGGCACATAGCAAATTATATTGTTAAACATATAATTTATTGACTTAAAACAATAGTAAACAAAACTGATCCAGTTCGGTGAAACGGAAGTAGGTTCTGCTGGAGAGCAACCTGCCAGGGATAGCTGAATACAAAATGAGTGGAGTACGATTAATTTGTTGTACTCCCTTTTTATATACTCATTTTGGTTATGCCTCAAAAAAACTCAAAAATGTCCTTTTTACAAGTGGCTCTATTTCTTCGGAGGAGTGACTCTGAAAGTGCGGACACGTGGCTCTCTCACGTCGGATTATTCAATACCTGGTCATTATTAGACCTCCTTATAATGTAGTTGCATCATGAGATGCATATTTACAATATAAGATAAATGGTATCATTTACCGGAATCACGGTATCATTTAACCGGACTGTCGGTTCAATTTGCTCCGGAATATTCAATGAGTGGCAATGTAAAGGATTGGACTCACAGTTGGTATGGTGGGACAATATCGTCTTTGCGGGTGCTGCGGGGAGGTTCCTGGAATTTATTTTACGGCAGTACCAGCCTGCGCTCTTATTACAGAAACAGAGATTTTGCCAACAGGACAAACCATTCCTTTAGTTTCAGATGTGTCAGGACAATCGAAAGATCAAATTATAACAGTATGCAAGGAGGAAAAAGAAAATGAAGGAGAATAAGATGAAAAATATATTTTGGTTATTATTTTTATTGGCAGTTACAGGATTGTTTTGTAATGAAGTACCCGTAGTGAGCAATGTGATAGTGCAGCAGCGAGATGACGGAACATATTTAGTGGACATCTGGTATGACGTGGAAGATGCTGATGGCGACCTGATGCTGGTGGAAGTTTATGCTTCTAATGATCAGAGTGTGAGCTGGGATTTTATGATCGCAAGTATTGAGGGAGATTTCGGCACTGATATTTCTTCCGGCAATGGGAAGCATATAATCTGGGATTTTGCCAGTGATCATCCTCAACATCTGAATATTCCCACAATGATCAAGATCACTGCCGATGACCGCAATGGCAATATAGGCGAAATTGAGTGGTGCAATATTCCCCCGGGAGTATATACATTTGGGCAATACAATGAAACCTATACGATTATGTATAACTATGAGATCATGAAGAATGAAGTTACAAATGAGCAGTATAAAGCTTACCTTGAAGAAGCCCTTGCTGCTGGCGATATCTGGGTAGAAGAAGCCGGTGATAACGATTATGTGATGGGACATTATGAAGGAGATGCAAATTTTGAAGAGGGTGATTATATTTATTACTTGTTAGGAACAATAGTAGAAGCTAATTATGGCAGGATTTATTATAATGGCAGTTCATTTGTGATCAGTTCTCCCTATGGATACAATCCGGGGGATTTTGATCAACATCCGGTAATAAATGTCAGTTGGTTTGGTGCAAAAGCCTTTGCTGAGCATTATGGCTGGAGATTACCGAACGAATTTGAATGGGAGAAAGCTGCGCGAGGTAATACAGGAAATGGCTATGGATGTGGAAGTGGAATAAATTACCAAAAGGTAAATTGCAATAATAGTCAGGATCCCTGGGACAACGGCACTACTCCGGTGGGATTTTATAATGGACAAAACTATAGTGGCTTTGAGACCATTAACAGTCCTTCACCTTTTGGCTGTTATGATATGAGCGGGAATGTAGCGGAGTGGACAAACACTGTGTACCAGACTCAAAACGTAGTAGTAAGGGGCGGTTCCTGGTCTTCCCATGTAATGGCAATTGAACTGTGTGCCTGGAATGCAGAACATATTGCACCAAATCAGAATAGCATTCATAGAGGTTTCCGTTGTGCCCGTACTGTAAATTCTCGAGGAGGCAGATAACGAACAGTAATCAGTTTTTTAAGTTTCAGTTAAACAAGATCATTTGGAAAAGGCTGCCAAAACTGCCTGCCGGGCGTGAGGTATCTGAAAAGCGCCTAAATCTCAGGCAAATTCCTCATATACCGTGTTCAATGAGACCTCCGGCAGGCGGGAGTTCTTTAGTCACAAGAGATATGGTCTCTGCCTTGGTAATTTGCTAAAAGTCATAACGGGCTTTCAGATAGATCAGATCATTTTTGTAATATTTGCTAAAATTTCCGTCATAACCGGCAAAGATATATGCTCCTAATAGAACATGTATTCCCTCAGCGAGATCCTATAAGAATTTTGGTCTCATCAGGGCGTTTTTATCATTCATTCCGTAGTAGGCAAACATTTCCAGCCGCAGATATTCGCGCCAGAAATCTTCCGAAAGCAGGCAGGTCATTGTATTTGAAAACTCATCATTGCGGATATCATCTTCATAATTCATAATATATTCCCGAATGAATTAAAAACTGGTATTAACGCCATTGTATATTGACATCCAGATATTAGAAGGCAGGAAATGGTTATGGAAAATGGAAGGGGATTAAACTTGGTCAATCATAGAGACAGCAATCTCGTTCGCAATGGTGACAGCCAATAACTTCACAAGTTCAATATTCCAGCCGAAAATTAAATTTCGGGGGTATGCCTGATAATTACGAATATTGTGCTATTAGAAAATCAATTTGGCATATTTGAAATATCTTCAAATTTCGACCTGTCAAATTTCAGAATTGGCTAATTATCTTAAAAAAATTGGTTATGGTGTTTTTTGACCAGACTCAAAGTTAAATATAGGGGTATATATTTTAAAAAAAGGGCAAAAATGTTAGGTTTTGCTGTATCTAACATAATAGCTTATAGTTATGACCTAACATTTCCTAACATTTCCTATCTATAATAATAAGGAAGTTCATCATTTATTAAAACAAATCATCTTCTGGCGGTATCTTTTATGTATTTAAGTA
>CAZRXY010000047.1:0-4075 GCA_964604155.1 uncultured Candidatus Cloacimonadota bacterium
CAAAATTATTCCATCCCCCTGCGGGTGATTTTTGCCATGAATAATATATATTCCGAGAGTATGCCAGAGTAATGAAAATTAACTTTACAGAAATTATGAGAAAAATCGAATGTCCTCATAAGATTAAAAAAGGAGGTAAATATGAAAAAATTATCAGAAGGAAGGATAGTAGAATAATCTGTTGATTTTGTAATTGAGGATGCTCAGGTGATTAAACATCTGGCAGATATGTAGCAAAAGCGGAATCAGCAGGCAGAGGAATTATCTATGTGCTAATCCCGCAAAATTTTATAAAGAGGTGAGATACCTTTGGAGCAAGTTTCGGGATCAAGTCCTGAAGCTTTTTTTTTGCAGGGGATCTGGGCAAGTTATCTGGAGGCAAGATGCAACGCAGCATAAGCAAAAATTATACACGTAAGAGGCCCTCACATCCTGACGAGGCGCACACCAAATCCAAAAGCTGGTTCAAACGTAAGGGCAGGAAATCTGTGAGGAGACATCTGAAGCAGGAAGATAAGAAGAAGATTTGAGAAGATTTTAAAAAAGAGGAAGAACAAAATGGAAATAAGAGCAATAACCGATGAGGAGCGTAAAGAGTTTTATAAAATATCTCAGTATGCTTTTATGGACTGGGTAGAAAAGGATGTAACAGAGCAGAAATTGCGTTGGATGGTAAATGATCAGTGCCTGGCAGTGTGGGATAAGGGAGAAATGGTATCCAGCCTGGTGAATTTACCTTTGAAGCAGAATGTCCGGGGCAGTATTAAGCAGCTAAGCGGAATTGGCAATGTGGCGACCTATCCGGAATGCAGGGATAAGGGTTATATCAGAGCCTTATTTAAAGAAGCGTATAGAGATATGAAGAATAGAGGACAGAGCGTGAGTATGCTCCAGCCCTTTAAAGAAAGCTTTTATAACAAAGTGGGATATGTATCTACAAATAGAGAGCTAAAGATCAAGTTCAATGTATCTGGCTTGCAGCACTATCTGGATTTTATCGGAAAAGATTGGCAGATAGAAAGAAGGACAGACGAAAAATCGCAGAAATTATTTATGGAGTACACCAGCAGACAGGCTTTGAACCATCATGGCATGGTAATCTATGATGAATTGCAAGAAGGCTGGGTGAAAGGAATTTATGAGGACAATCTATTTATCTTCATCAGATATAAAGGAGAGATCAAGGCTGCCTGCCGATATGTGAAAAAGAATGAAACCATCACTATCAAGGAAATCTACTGGAGCAGTCTGGAATCACGCAAGGTGATATTCAGTTATTTTGCGCGGCATCGTAACCAAGTCTGGATTATTGAAATGTATGTACCTATGGGAGTAAATTTCTTTAGCTGGTTTTATGACATGAGAAACATGTATGAATTCAAGGTATGTGAAGGTCCCTGGATGGTGCGGATAGTGGATGTGCTGGAAGCATTTGATGGTTTGAAACTGAAAGGGAGCGGGAAAATGGTCTGGCAGGTTAAGGATGATATGTGTGCCTGGAATAATGGGACATATTTATTTGAAGTCAAGGCAGGGGCAAGTTCGTTTACACGGCTTGATTCGGCAGGAAAATATGATTTAATTGGAGACATCAAAGGCTTTAGTTCGCTGCTGTATGGTGGATTATCTTTGGCAGAGACGCTTGACCGTGGCTGGCTGGAGGTAAAAAATGAAGAAGTAAGCAGACAATTAGAAGAATGGCTGCCGGAGAAGCTGCTTTATAATACTTTTATGTTTTAGCGTATATAAAAAGAGGTGTCAGAAGTCACCTCTTTTTTATCTATCAAGAGCTAAGATAACTGCCGTTTAGATGATCAATTTTCATCTTCATCATAAAAAGGTTTTTACTCGGTACAAGAAGCACGTTTTAGCTTGTGTAAAATCAGTGTTCATCTGCTCAATCTATGATCCGGTTCTTTACCAGCTTCGTGTCCTCAGTTCCAGGTCCCGAATAGGAAAAACTATTTTGCTGGAATTGTGATCATAAATTCAACGCCTTCATTTAGATTGTGAGCGCCTATTTTACCTTTGAATTTGTTTTCGATAATGTTCCGGCATATATACAGACCGATTCCGGTGCCTTCTTTTCCCCGGGTTGTAAAATAAGGCTCGAATATCTTTTCAAGTACTTCAGAATTTATTTTTTCGCCAGAATTGAAAATTTTTATTGCAATAATTTCATTATTACAGGACAGATCAATTTTTATAAATGATTCAACGGGATTTGTTCTGAGAATAGCATCTTTAGCATTATTAAATATATTGACCAGCACTTGCACAAGCTCATTTGGGTTTCCGCTTATGTGGCAATTTTGGTTTAGGCATTTTATTATCTTAATATTCTTTTTATCAAATATATATGAAACAAGTTTAATTGATTTTTCTACTGTTTCGGCAACGTTGAAATCACTGACATAATCTGATTTAAAGAAGTTGCGGAAATCATTAACTGTTTCGCTCATATACATTATCTGCTCTCCGATTCTGTCTAACTGATTCTGCAAAAATTCACTATCTAATTCCTCAAATTCCCAGGCTTCACCAATAGCTTGAGCCATGATCCATATTACGCTTAATGGCTGATTCCATTGATGGGCAATTGCAGAAATCATTTCCCCCATCATTGCCAGGCGGGATTGTGACGAAAGCAGGTCACCCTGAGTATTAAGCTGGTCTAATGTTACCTGAAATTTATTTTGCAGGTCTTGGTAGGTTCTCTGCGAATTTTCCAGGGTTCTATTCAGCTCTTTAATCTGATTATCCATAGTTTTGTTTTTCTCATCCAGCTCAGTACTTTTTGATCTATAAATTTGAGTTTTGTATTTTGTTTCCAGGTTAATCATTTTTTCCTGATAGTTTTCAATATTTATTTTGTCTTTGAGAGTTAGTAATTTGTGCAAATATTTATTTGCTTCCAGAAATTCTTCTTTTTCTTCATGAAATTTTACGTAAGTAGAATAACAGGAGACGAGATCACTCTTGAAATTATTCTCTTCTGCAATTTTTTCAGCCTTTTTAAGATATATCAGAGCATTGTCCCAATCGCTTTGCAGAATATTTATTTCGGCAATAGCATTAGCAGCAAATCCCAGTTTTGGAAGATTTTTCATAGTTTCGTAGAACTTATATGATTTCATCATATTTTCCAAAGCAGTTTCATAATTACCTAAATGCCTGTGGCATAAACCAACATTCAGCAAGACAGATGCAGTTGAATTCACCATATCACTATCCATAAAGTAATGTAAACATATTATGTATTCCTTTAACGCATCTTCAAATTTCTGTTCATTATATAGTATATTGCCAATATTCACCCTAACACTGTACTGAGTATGATTATTTGATTTTTCTGCAATTTGAAGAGCTAATTGCAGGTAATGTTTTGCTTCCGTGTTCTCTTCTCTTTTCAGGTGGATCATACCCAGGGCAAAATAACTGGTAGTTAAAACCTTGGGATTATTTTCTTTTAGATTATAATCCAGAGCAATCAAGGCATTTTCCATAGCTTCAGCAGTATTGCCTTGATGCAATGAAATTCTTGATTTCATACCGTAGGCAGTCCCAATTGCGCTATAGTTAGCATATTTTTTGCCCTTTTTTTCTAATCTATCAATCCATTTGCTGGTTTTTTCCATATCTGAAGCATAAAAGTAAGCATAGCATATATATGTGAGAGACTTCAATTCCATATCTGAATTTTTATGTATCCGGGCATACTCAATCGCCTTTTTAGCCTGTTTTGCACTTTCCAGTGGATCTTTCTGGCGTAAATACCAGGCATACATTAAAATAGTCTGGAATTTCTCTATTCCTTCACTATTAGCAATTTTATCTAAATATTCTTTTTCTTCCATACTACCTCACGGTTAATATTTTTTTCCCCAAATATTTGGCAATATATTTTACTAATCATAGTATAACCCGAAATTAATTTGAAAAGTGGAACTAATGATCAAGTAAACAATTAGTCATCACCATTGCGAAGGTCTATCGACCATTCGGTGCGTCACGAGGCGGCGTACATCTAGCTGGTGAAAGTCCAGTCCGGTTAATTTTCTGTTCGACCGGAAGT
>CAZRXY010000048.1:0-35510 GCA_964604155.1 uncultured Candidatus Cloacimonadota bacterium
GTTCGTGGAAGTTGAAATGCCGACAGAAGTATAAGGGGAGGTATGCAGAATATATGCAGTTGAGGATTAAGTTCTAAAAAAAACGGGGGTATGCCAGAAAGACCAAGAAAATGATTGACACTTATAGAACCTTATCAAAATGATAAACTTAGAATTAGGATTTTATCTTATTTATAAAACCGGCTCCGGGTTGGTTCTGTGGCTGTTTTCCGATAAAATCTTTATTCTCAGTTCATTAGGTATAAATATATTTATCTGGCTCGATGATTGCATATACGGGATTTAAGAAATTGAATTCGGAGGTAAGAAAATGAAGAGATTAGTAATTTTGGTAATGCTGATAGTTTTCACTATCACAGGTCTATTTTGCCAGCAGGCAGAAATTGAGGAAGAGGAAGCGATCAAAAAATCAGAGCAGGCAGAAAAAAAGGTAGAGGCAGCTCTCAAGCAACTCGAAAAGAAAGGTTACAGTGATTACCAGGTGAATGTGACTATTGGTGATAATGGTGAAAAAGTAGTCATCACAAAATCAGGTGAGACTGGTCTTGATAAGCCATTTATGGGTATAACCTATTCTGATATCACACTCAGTGAGGCAGCAGAGATTGGTTATAATAATTTTTATGGTATCCGCCTTGACACAATAGTCTCCGGCAGTTCCGCCTATTATTATAGATTACGCACCGGTGATATACTAATGTCAATAAATAATGACAAAATTGTCAATACAAACGAACTGGGCAAGGTGATTTCCTATTATCGCGTAGGTGATAAAGTGAAGCTGCATATTTTTAGAGATGGCAAAGAAATAGAGAAGGAATTTGTCTTTGGCAGTCGCGAGATCATCTACGATTTAGAAGGTAATATAGTAACAGATCGCAGTGATACAGGTAAGGAAGCACTCGAAGTAAGCAAGAAGCCAGCGCGTGATTATGGAGACGGCACAATCGCCTGGGTGCCTTCCTGGTATGTTCCGGATCTTGTGGACGTAAATAAGCTTATGCACGGTTTGGGTTTTGAAGAAGAGGTATATTCCGAAGACGGATTATTTTTAAATGGCATCGCTATTAAAAGCAATATTGGCAAGGGCTGGTTCTTAGGTGGGCAATACAGCGAATATTTTGATAAAAAGACTACGCGGCATAATTGGCTACATGCAGATATTCCCTGCCTTGATGGTGATTCAAACCTCATAGGAAGAAAGGCAAAATTCTGGATCCGCTACGGAGGCGTATCTCTGGATAAACGCTTTGTTTTTGGAAAAAGTTTTTATGGCGAGATGGGAATGCTGCTCACCTGGGGTATGAATGAGATAAAAGTTTCCCAGACCGCTGCCGCCAGTGTACCGGATTTTGATTTTGAAAACGAAAACCTGAGCGATTATCTGGATGACTACTACAATATCTCCAGCTCTATAAATCTTAAGAATTACGGAATTATAGCTCAGCCTCGGATATCTCTGGGCTGGAGAATAAATGACTGGCTCAGCATTAAAGCAGAAGCAGCTTATCTACATAGTGTTTCCATGTCTGGCTGGGAAGCTGAAGCTAATCATAATTCCATAAATATCACTAATAAGCCAGATACTAATATGGATGGTTTGGCATTCTCCATAGGACCCTGGCTGGGGTTCTAATCAAGAGTATTCGTCTCTTGATCTAACCAGACAGTTTCGGGGGTATAATGTTTGGTGGCATATTTGATAAAGCAATAACGGCGACTATCTCCCTTGGTATGATGCTCTTCTCATCATACCAGGGGGATACTCCTTCTTTTTCACAATCCCGCGCTTTCCGGCAAGGTAATGAGATCACAGTGCAGGCGACTCTAAAAAATGCTTTCAACGATGATTTCAGGCAAATCCTGCAATCTGGGCAACGGGTGGATATCATCTTCACACTCTCTCTTAGCGACCAGCACAGATCAGAGATCATCAATTTTAGTCACGTCGCTCATTATGATCCGCTACTCGAGTTATGGACACTTACCTGCGAAGAAAGAGATAAAACTTATAAAATAGAAAGCTGGGGTGAATTTAAAAATGCCGCTTCAGATTTTTATTATCAGGGCGTTCATTATCTTTCGTCACCTCTTGAAATTGTGCTTTATGCCTCTCTGCCTACTATTGTGATGGGAAGAAACCAAAAATCTTTTGACCTTATGATATTCTGGAATTATCGTACTCCTGAATGCCGCAAATCTATTTAGTAATATGAAAATCAGATTCGGTTTGCGAACCCTCGTTATCATTACTTATCTGGGTCTTTTCTCAGCAGGCCTTTTGTTGATTTATGAATATCAGGAATTGCAGCATATAGAATTATCCGGGGAAATATCCGATTTGCAGCTTCAGAAATTTATGGCAGAAGTAGTGTCAGATCAGCCGCACCAGGCTGAGGCTGCCCGGACCTTGTTAAATCAGCTCAATGAAATAAAAGCTACAATAGAAATTGGCAATCGACAGACTGCTGTATATTCTGCTTTCTATCTTATTATTGTTCTGGTGATCTCACTCGCTCTTTTCTTTTGGGCAATCTATACTCTCACCAATCCTTTGGCAAAATTCAGCCAGGCTGCCAAAGAAATAGCAGAGGGAAATTTTGATATTAAGCTCAAAGAAAAAGGCACATGGGAAATCAGGGAAGCACAGCATTCATTTAATCTTATGTCTGCTCAACTCCGGAATACCCAGGAAAAATTGCTGGAAGCAGAAAAATTTTCTATCTGGAAACAATTCTCGCGCATGCTGGCTCACGAGATAAAAAACCCGCTCACTCCCATCAGGCTCTCACTGGAACGTTTGATAGAAAAAAAAGGAAGCCCAGATTTTTACCGCATCTTTGACCGCTCTATTTCTATTATCAGCCAGGAAGTGGAAAATCTCCAAAACCTGGCAGTTAATTTTTCTAATTTCGCTAAAGATACTCCTGTCAATCAAAGACAATTTCGTATTCATGAACAGATTAAAAACATTATCCGCTCCTATGAAGATCGCATAAAAATAATTCTTTCAGGCGATGACTTTGTTGTGGAATTCGACGAATTACATTTTTATCAAATTATCACTAATATCTTGCAAAATGCTATTGATGCCACCGATAATGACGAACCTCTGGAAATCTCACTCGATAAATACAATAGAACCCTCATGATTGCTGATCACGGAGCTGGAATAGATGAACAAGACTTGAAAAAAATCTTTGAACCATATTTTACGAAGAAAAAAAAGGGTATTGGCTTGGGACTGGCTCTGGTGAAAAAACTATCCAATATCAATCATGCCCAGATAGAAGTGCAATCTAAACCTGGTTCAGGAACTGTATTTACAATAAAATTTGCTGCCTTCACTGAGCAACAGAGAGGAAATAATGAAAGTAATGATCATTGATGATGAGTATAATATCTGCATGAGCCTCAAAGACATACTGGAAGATGAGGGCTACCTGGTGGAAACCTGCATGGAATCGCGTCTGGCACGGGAAAAAGTTTTGGCTTTTCAACCTCACCTCATCCTGCTCGATGTCCGGCTTGATTATCATAATGGGCTTGACCTGCTCAAACAATTCAAAGAAGAAATGCCTGCCCTTCAGGTAATCATGATCTCCGGGCACAGCGGTATTCAAGAAGCAGTTAAGGCAATCCAGACCGGAGCTTTGGATTTCCTGGAAAAACCGCTCTCGCTGCACAAAGTACGCATAGCAGTGCAAAATGCCGTGCGGCTTTTAAAAATGAGCAGCAGTTATAATAGATTAAAGGAGCAATTAGACAAAAAGTATGAGATCATTGGCAACAGCAAAACCATCTATAACCTCCGCAGACTGATCAGCCGCGTGGCACCCACAGATGCAAAAGTGCTCATCCGAGGTGAAAGCGGTACAGGCAAGGAATTGATTGCCTATGCTATCCATGATCAAAGCAAAAGACAACAGGGACCATTCATTAAATTCAATTCTGCTGCCATACCGAACGAATTGATAGAATCTGAACTTTTTGGCTACGAAAAAGGTGCTTTCACCGGAGCAGCAAAATCCAAACCAGGTAAGGTGGAAGAAGCCGATGGCGGCACTCTTTTCTTTGATGAAATCGGTGATATGAATCTGAAAGCTCAGGCAAAAATCCTGCGACTGATCCAGGAAGGAGAATTTGAAAGACTCGGAGATAACAGAACCCATAAAATTGATACCCGGATCATTGCTGCCACCCATCGTGACCTGGAAAATATGGTTACAGATGGAGAATTTCGCGAGGACCTCTACTACAGGCTCAATGTAGTCCAGATAGAATCTCCTTCTCTGCGTGACCGCCCCGAAGATATCCCGCTGTTACTAAAACACTTCTCGCAGCAGATTTCTGATGAACAGGGCGTAACCCTCAAATCTTTCTCCAATTCTGCTGAAATGATAATTGCCGGTCTTGCCTTCCCCGGTAATGTCCGCCAGTTAAGAAACCTCGTGGAAAGACTTTATGTGATGACGGATAGTGAAGATATCGACGCATCAGACCTTAATCTTGTGCTTCAGAAAAAAGAGGAAGCAGATTTCTGGAATGAAACAACAGATTTCAAAGAAAAAAAGAGAGAATTTGAAAGAAAGTATTTGACGAATCAAATTAAACTACATAATAACAACATATCTCAGACGGCGCGTTCGCTGGGCTTGCAGGTTAGCAATCTTTCCAGAAAGCTCAAAGAACTTGATCTGGAGATAACTTAACAAGGGGGTTCTATGAAAGGAAAATGGTATGCTTTGGGATGTCTTACATCCTTTGTTCTGGTGATAATTGTCATCATTCTCTCGATCACAAGCGTAAGCAAGTATTTGACCAAATATCAGGGTGAAAAAAGTAAGGTCACGGAAGGAACCTGGCTTACCCTTTCGCTCAGCGGTGAATTCAAGGAATTCAGCGAAATATCGGAAGATTTCTGGGGTAAAGATAATAAAAATGCTCATAACTATATCCAGGCTATTCGCCAGGCTGCTAATGATGATAAAATTACCGGTATCATTATTCTGCCTCAGTATTTCACCGCAGGTTATGCTACTCTTAACCAGTTGATGGCTGCCCTCAATGATTTTAAGGCGAAGGGAAAACCGGTTTACGCTTACTTGAATTCCGTGACTAACCGCGGCTATTACCTCGCAAGTGCTGCTGATAAAATCTATCTGAACCCTTCCGCTTCCGCAGGTATCCTGCTTACCGGCGTGGGAGGACACGTGCTTTACTACGAACAGCTTCTGGAAAAACTGGGTATCGATATGCAGGTGATCCACGCTGGTAAGTATAAGGCAGCTGGCGAACAACTCGTTCGCAATGAGATGTCTCCCGAATTCCGGGAAAATCTTACAAGTTTGTATCGCGATATTTATCAGGAAATGATCTCAATTATTGCCAATAATCGCAATATAGAACCAAAAAACCTGCGTAATATCTATGAAGAACGTGATAATATCTGGATAAATAGCGAATACAGCCTCAAAGCGGGTTTGGTTGATGAGCTTATGCAATATCAGCAGCTTCTCGATACTAACAGGATCAAAAAATCACAGATACTGAACCTGGCTCGGTATCAAGTTATCTCATCCCCGGTTAGAACAAATAGTGTCGCTGTCCTATATGCTCAGGGAAATATCACAGCTCAGGCAGAGCCTGCTCTCGATATGATCACTTCAGAAAAATTGATAAAACAACTGAATCTCCTGGAAAAAGACGATAAGGTAAAGGCTGTTGTCCTCAGAATTGATAGTCCCGGTGGCAGTGCCCTGGAATCTGATATTATTCTCAGCGAAATAAAAAAACTGCAACGCACTAAACCAATAGTGATTTCTATGGGTGATATTGCCGCTTCTGGCGGATACTATATAGCCTGCACCGGCGATTATATTTTTGCCGATCCTATGACGATCACTGGCTCTATTGGTGTAGTAGCAATCCTGCCTAACCTAAATAAAATGGGTAATAAAATCGGAGTGAATTCCAGCAGCATAAAGTATGGCAGATATTCTGATTTCTTGAACCCCTGGGAACCACCAGACCAAAATGAACTCACCGCCCTTAAATCTTCTATGCTGCAAATATATGATGAATTTAAAAGCCACGTCTCAAGCGGTAGAAATATAACTCTTAACCAGGTGGAAGATATCGCCCAAGGCAGAGTGTGGAGCAGTATGCAGGCAAAAAATAACGGCTTAATCGATGAAATTGGCAATCTTGACAGTGCCGTGAGAAAAGCCGCTACCCTTGCCCAGATTTCTGATTATTCCACTGTTTACTACCCTAAGCAAAAATCATTACTTGATATCATCATGAAGGAATACTTTGATATAGAAATGGCTGTCCAATTGATCTCCGGCAAACTGGACTACCTTGATGTAATCACTCATTTGGAAAACCTTAGGGCTATCATGGAAGAACCCAGACAGGCATATTGCCCCGTTATTATCGACTGATAATCCTTAAAAAAACAGATATAAAAAAAGCGTCTCCCAAAAGACGCTTTTTTTTATCTTTGCTATTCTCTTTTAAGTGGCACCCCATAGGGGAATCGAACCCCTGTTTCAGGACTGAGAATCCCGCGTCCTTGGCCACTAGACGAATGGGGCTTTCAGCAATTGGCAGATAATTTGCACACCCTTTTTCCCGTCAAGAAAATTTTCCCGTTTTACTCATTTTTCCTTCTTTCTTACAGAATATGTTTCCTGACATATTAATGCTCATTCAGCCTGGTGATAATGTGGATTTCAGGTAGAAAAAGGATGAAGCTTGTTGCAGATAGTTTTTATATTGCGGATAATGTAGTAGAGGTGATATCTATTGATAGTTAATGGTCAGATAATCTGGGAGTTATATCTGGTGATTTTCCCCCAGTCTATTGCACCTGATGGAAGGCAGAAATCTTTGTAGAACTCATTGGAGAATTTATTGAGTATTAGATAGTACTGCTTCAGAAATTCATCATTTTTTTCTTTAGCTTTATATCCGATAGGTTCTATGATGTTCAGATAGAAATCATCATCTCCAGAGATAAAGCTCCAGAACATCTGTCCGCAGTATTTAAAATAATCACCTTTATCGCAGTTTTTCACGTTTCCATAGCAGCAACCGTTAACGGCGATGATATTGAGTATAGAGCCCGAGGTTCTCAGTGTAATTGATGCTTTTCTAAAATCATCTCTCATTTTGGCAATTTGACTGCTATTCCCCCAATTTGGTCCGGATTTAATGGCAACAATATAGCGAATACCAGAATTCTCAAATTCCAGGTCAATGCCCGGCACTGCAGACTTATAGCCAGCAAAAATAATGCTATTTACATAAATCGCGAGTTTCTCGAGAAATTCACCAAAATGAGTTTCTTCCTGAGAAGAAAGATGAGCATCCATAAGTGCTTTCACAATATCTTGTGCTGTGTGCAGATATTTTGCTTTAAACAGATAGGGATTTTTTCTTTTAAGCACATTACGCAATTTAAGATGTATTAGACCTTCAATTCTTCTGTTATGAAAATCAGTGATATTTTTTTCTACAAACAGATTAAGTTCACTTGAATTAATCATAGTCTTATCACTAGCTGTTCTTCTTTCCGGCTGTTGATAATTTCTGTTTTATTATAATCATTTGAGTGGAAATGAGAATCTATATTCAGAACCCGAGACTGGGCTATATTAAAATATTCTTTATTAATTTCAAATCCCAGGCAATTTCTCTTTAGTTTTCGTGCTACGAGGCAGGAAGTGCCGGAACCCAGAAACGGATCGAGCACCCAGTCACCACGATCGGTGAATAAATTGATAAACCATTCGGGAATTGATTCTGGGAAAGCTGCACTATGCTGGCGATTATAGCATTCGGTGGCAAGATATAGCACGTTATCGGGATAAACTTTATCACGATTAATCCAATTAGAGATATTTTTCCCGAAGCCGCTCCCCGCCTTGGAAGTATCTCTTTTTTTATCTGTGCTGCTAAGATTTTTCAATCTGCTATCTGCCCAGTCACCTACAGGTACCATCACTGCCTGCTGGTTCATTTTAAATGTTTTTTCTTTATTGAATTGCAGCAATCTTTCCCAACCATCGCGGAAGCGATTTGGCCATTTCCCCGGGTATGAATTTTTCTTATGCCAGATAAATTCTTCAGTCCAGAACCAGCCTTGTTTTCTCATGGCAATTATCAATTCCATCACGTAAGTATGACGTTCTCCATTCACAACTTTTTCTTTAATATTCAGAATAAAGGTACCACCAGGCTTTAAAATCCGCTTTAATTCCCGGCTGACAGGCAAAAACCAGTTAACATAGTTATCAGGCTGGATACCACCGTAGGTTTTTTTCCGCTGGTCAGCATACGGCGGAGAAGTGATAATGAGATCGATGCTGTCATCATCAACATATTTCAGAAGCTTTCCACAATCTCCATTGATCAAACAAGTTCTTGGCAGCATAAATTTTCTTCCTTTTTTTTCTATACTCTACACCCGGTGATCAGAGAAACTATTGCGATTTTTGTCAAGTAAAACGTCGCATTCTTGCCTACCACCGGATTTTTTTACTTTTCATAATGTCTGGAAACATTAGACCTCTCCATGCCGAAGGTCGAGACCATTCGGGATCAGGTGGGGATACGGAGAATCTGTTGCCAGTTCGAGGTGTAGCGGGGTGAGAGGAGATTTCTTTTCATTTGCCAGTTTTTATTTATACCCGCAGCAGCATAGGCAAGTGTTCCCTGTCCCCAGATATTATTAAGGTAATCTACGCAGTCCATAACTGTCTTACGATGGTCGTCTATATAGACGGGTTCAAAGAAATCCAGAGGTGCCTGTTTCTCGGCAATGATATCACTGATCATAATCCCCACTTTTTTGAATTTATATCCGGACCGGTATATGCCTTTTAATAATTGGCTGGCAGCTTTGATAAAATCCGGCGTGTAGGCAGATGGCGTGCTCAATCTTGTCGAGGCATAATTGGCATATTGAGGTTCATCGCGAAAGCGGTTAGTAGTGAGATAGACCATAATTCCGCTGGCAAGGGAACGCTGTTGTCTGAGTTTCTGTGTGGCAACCTGGCAATAATCGGCAGTTGCTTCAAGGAGTTCAGATAGTTTTTGCACAGGATTTCCAAATGAACGGGAAGATATAATCTGCTTTTTGGGCATGATATCAAGCTCCATATCAATGCAGGATATGCCGTTAAGCTCTCTCACCGTCCTCAAACCCACAATGGTCATTTGTTTTTCTATCCATTTCTGGTCAGTCCGGCTGAGTTGCCAGGCATTATAGATGCCGTGCTCATTTAGTTTAGCAGCATAGCGATATCCCACACCCCACACGTCAGCTACATTTACCCATTTAAGAATATCACAGAGACGGGGATGGTCTGTAATATTAAAAACTCCTTTATAGGCGGGAAATTTTTTGGCAACGCGATTAGCAATTTTGGCAAGCGTTTTTGAGGGACCAATACCAATGGATACGGGTATACCCAGCCACTGCTGAATAGTGAGCCTGATCCTTCTGCCATATTCCAGCCAGTCTTCCACTTCCAAACCATCAAGGCTGAGAAAGGCTTCATCAATGGAATAGATTTCAAGCTCAGGTGTAAAATCTGCAAGAACCTTCATCACACGGGCAGACATATCGCCATAAAGCGAATAATTTGAGGAAAGCAAATGAATTTGATATCTATCTACCAGACGAGCAATCTTAAAAGCCGGAACTCCACGCTTTATGCCAAGTGCTTTTAGCTCAGGCGATAAAGCTACAATACAGCCATCATTATTGGAAAGCACGCCCACAGGCTTATCCCAGAGACTTGGCTGAAAAACCCGTTCACAAGATACGTAAAACTGGTTGCAATCGACCAGAGCAAAAAGCTTTCTTTTATTCATATTAAACCACCTTCAGATTAACTATTGGGTTAAATATATCAGAATGCAATTAACCGTCAAGTTAATTCTTACTGCTCTCACATGCCCCCGGTTTTCTAATTAGGATGGTTAGTATCACATTGGTAATAAGAGATTTACACAAGCTGCATCGGGCAAATTTAAATTACCCTGAAAGGGGTAATACTATAATAGCCACTGGTGAAACCCGTGGAAAATGACAAACAAACGGCTGGGCAGGGGCATCGCCACTATTCATTCAAAATTCAACATCCAAAATTCAAAATTATCCCCCTCACTCCTGCAGGGTAATTTTAGAACCATGCACAAAAAATTCGGATGGGGGATGCCGGATCATTAATAAAAAACTTGCCAGATATTTGGTTAAAAAATCTATTGCCTCCACGTCGGGATGTAGCGCAGTCCGGTTAGCGCACACGGCTGGGGGCCGTGGAGTCGTAGGTTCAAATCCTATCATCCCGACCATTTTTTTTCAGTTTGGAGAATAGTATGCCAGATATCAGAAAGGTTTACCGCCAATTGAGTGTGGAATTTGCCAAGTCCGAAGCACCCGTGATAGATTTGATCAAACAGCAGACCGGTGATCCATTTAAGATATTAGTAGGGACAATACTAAGTGCAAGAACTAAGGACAAAGTAACGTCTGAGGTAGTGTCACGTTTATTTCGTGTGATAGATACGGTATATGATCTCAGCAATCTTAGTGAGGAAGAGATTGAGAAATTGATATATCCGGCAGGGTTTTATCGCAACAAGGCGAAAAGTTTGAAGCAATTGCCTGCGGTAATGATAAAGCTTTATGATGGAGAAGTGCCTGAGACAATCGAGGAACTATTAGAGCTACCGGGAGTAGGAAGGAAGACGGCTAATCTGGTGCGGGCAATAGCCTTTGGCAAAGATGCTATCTGCGTGGACGTGCATGTTCACCGTATATCAAACCGGTTAGGTTATGTGCATACGAGCACACCTTATGAGACGGAGATGGCATTACGTGAAAAGCTTCCTTCAGACCTTTGGATTATGTATAATTCCTATCTGGTATCATTTGGTCAAAAAATCTGCACTCCGCGCAATCCGCACTGTGATATCTGTCCGATTTATGATGAGTGTGATAGAACAGGTGTAGTTACTAAACATAAAGGAGGTTCATAACTATGAAAATAATTTCGTGGAATGTGAATGGGCTAAGAGCAGTACTTAAAAAGAATTTTTTGGAATATATTGAAGAGGAAAAGCCTGATATACTGTGTATCCAGGAAACCAAGTTACAGCGTGAGCAGATACCTGAAGAAATTAGCAAATTAGGTGGATACCATCAATACTGGAGTTTTGCAGAGAAAAAGGGATATTCGGGAGTGCTTCTACTGTCGAAGATAAAGCCTTTGAAGGTAGAATACGGTATAGAAGCAGGAGACCCTGAGGGACGGGTAATAATAGCTTATTATGATGAATTCATTTTGATAAACTGTTATTTTCCAAATGGTAAGATGAGTGATGACAGATTAAAATATAAGCTGGGCTTTTATGATCGCATGCTCGAGGTGATGGAAAGTCATGTTCAGGCTGGGAATAATCTAATTGTCTGTGGGGATTACAACACGGCTCATAAGGAAATAGATTTAAAGAACCCTAAACAGAATGAGAAGGAATCGGGTTTTTTACCGATAGAGCGAGCCTGGCTTGATAAGCTGGCTGATCATGGATATATAGACACCTTTCGGCAATATAATTCGGAAGCAGATCAGTATTCCTGGTGGTCTTACAGATTTGGGGCACGTTCTCGTAATGCCGGCTGGCGGATAGATTATTTCTGGGTGAATACCGGTTTTGCCTCTCAGGTAAAATCTGCTTTTATGCAATCAGAAGTAATGGGCTCCGATCATTGTCCTGTAGGCATAGAAATTTAGGAGCATTGCAGGAGGCGTACCTTCTTTTTGAGTTGACACTATGATAAGTAAACAGATTGTGGCAAAAAATATTTGAGGAAGAAATAATGCAGGAAAAAGAAGTAAATATCTTAAAGTTATGGGAATCTATCTGGGGTAACCGCAGTTTCATTATAATTTTTTGTCTGGTGGTGGCGATAATTACCGCCGGGATCAGTCTCATCCTGCCCAAATGGTATAAAGCAAGTGCCTCAATACTACCTCCGGGATCGGGTTCTGGAGCATTTGGCGCCCTCAGCAGCGGCTTAAGTTCTCTGGGTTTTGGCGGATTACTTGATAACTCATCCGGCAATACCACTCGCCTCTTAGCAATTGCCAAGAGCAGGAATTTACGCGAAAAGGTAATAGATAAATACAATTTTTTTGAGCGATATAAGGCGGATTACAGAGACGATGCTCTGAAGATGCTGGGCAAAAATCTGGTGGTAACTACCGGCAGAGAAGACGAGATCACGATCACATTTTATGATAAAGATCAGGAGATAGTTGCAGAAGTAGTCAATTATGTATTAAACCAATTAGATAGTCTCGAGATCATGTTTTCTCAGGAGCAGGCAAGAGACAATCGCGAATTCATCAATAGCAGAATAGCAGAAGTCACAGATTCACTCTATACGGTTCAAAAAGAACTGCAGGCTTTTATGAGCCAAAACGAGATAGTTTCTATCCCTGATCAGGTATCTGCAGGAATATCACAGGCAGCACTAATGCAGGCAGAAATCGCCGCTTTGGAGATAGAACTGCAAACATCTCAGAACATGTATGGTGCAGATAACCTGATAATCAGCCAGCTTGAAGATAAGCTAAGGCTCACTAAGGAAAAATATAACGAATTCTTTAATTCACCCAAAAGCCAACTTTTTCTGGAATTGCAAAAAGTACCCGGATACCAGATGGATTATCTCACAATGGAGCGAAAAATGCAATATCTTGCGACGCTGCTGGAATTTCTGGGTCCTCAGTATGAAAATGCTAAAATAGAGTCGTATAATAATCTCTCAAGGTTGCAAGTCCTGGATAAGGCTCACAGGCCGGATCGCCGCTATAAACCCAAACGGGCATTTATGGTGATTTTAGCAACCTTCACCGCATTTTGTGCCAGCCTTTTTATTATCTATTTAAAATCTGCTGTACGCGAAGCAAGGCTGGAAGAACACAGCTATTGATGAAAAGCTTTTGTATCTCGGGAAGCCCCTTAAAGGCTGCATTCTTCTCGGTTTTTATGGGAAATATGATAACAGCAATGCTGGGATTTACGCTCAACGTGTTGCTGTCACGTTTTTTGACTGTTGCAGAATTTGGCAGAATCAGCCTGATCTTTTCCCTAGTGGTTACATTATTCACAATAGCTGATTTTGGATTCAGCAATACAGTTGTGATATTTTATAACAAGTATCGCCAAATATACTCGAATAATCCTCTATATTACTTAAACACAATATATCTAAGGTTCTGGCTGCTGATCTCGTGTTCGGGTGGATTGATTATCTACTTTTTCATCCGTAATTATTTTGGGATGAACTATATGGAAAGTACCGTGATTTTTCTGGTATTTGTGCCATTCATGCTCTTCAGGTATCTAAATTCCTGTAATCAAGCCTACGGCCGCTGGCTTAAATTTAATATCCTTAATATCCTCAACAAATTTTTGCAAATAGCAGCAATTTTTTCAGGTGCTTTAGTATTATATTATTTTGCCGGCAAATCCAGATATATATCCGTGCTAACCGGCTATGCCATCTACCCCTTCTTGTTGCTGATTGTGAGCCTGATAGTAAATTTCCGTTATCTTCGTTTCAGTGTGCTCAAAGAAAACAAATCGTCGATTATAAAAGATATAAGCAGAATAGCAGTACCACTGGGAATCACCAATATATTTGTGATCATTTCGATGCGGTTTGGCTATCTGGCTACTGATAAACTTCTGGGCAGTGAGGCTTTGGGAATTTTTGCCGCTGCCAATACCCTGGCACTTGTGTTTCCCCTGATAACCTCATCATTGATGAATGTGCTTTTGCGCGAAACTGCAACCCGAAAACATGAATTTCTGGCAAAAATTATAGCTAGTCAAAAACGCTATACCCCATATCTTGTTATGTTCCTGATTGCCGGCATCATCCTCTCACGCCCCTTTATTATGCTGGTCTTTGGAGAAAATTATGCAGCTTCTGCAAACATCTTCAGAATTCTATTGGTGCCCTATGTAGGAGGGATTTTTTTTACACCATTGCAAAGCTATTTCTATAGTCATAAAGCAAAAACTATTATGGCTGTGCAATTTATCCAAATGGCTATTGTAGTAACAGGCAGTATTTTTTTTACCAGATTTCTCGGTCTCACCGGAATTGCACTGGCAATCCTTATTTCAAGATTAGCCGGATGGATATATATCTCGACGGCTGCCGGGATTATACTAAAAAGTAAAGCCAGGGAGCAGAAAAGTGGAGATTAATCTGCTGGGCTACTACGGCTATCACAATATCGGTGATGATCTTATGTTGCAGAACCTTATAACATTTTTTCTCTCAACAGGTAAGATCACCAAAATCAATGTATTTTGCAGGGCTGATTATTATCAGCATCAGAAAGGAGTAATCTTTTATCCGCTACGCCGCAATTCACGCTGGATAAAAGCAGGACTGCTGATAAAAAACGGCTATACTTTATGGGGAGGCGGCACTTGTATCTATCAGGCAGAGAATAGTTACGGGCTTTTTGAACTTGCCAGAATGCAGAAAATAGTACGGTTTGCAGGGAATAAATTTGCTTTCCTTGGCATTGGTATTGGAGAACTGCCTGATATTAAATATCAAAATACGGCCAGAAAATTACTAAGAAGAAGTAATTATACCTACCTGCGCGATGAACAATCTTATCTTTATGCCCAAAAAATAACAGGGAACAATAAAAGAATATGCTTAGGTGGAGACCTGGTATTTCTGGGCGAACCCTCTTTAAATGCCGGTAGTAGCATAATAAAAAAAATCAGCTTCTCAGGGCATTATAATTATCCTGCCGAAAGCAGCTCTTATTTTGCCGCTAAATTAAAGAGCCTGATCAATCATTATAATTGCGAAATCTTTTTTTTGCCGGCTCATACGGGCGATTCTTATAATGATAATACATTTCATAATAAAATCGCAGCCTTATTACCCAAAGGAAGCTACCAAATCTGCAATTGGAAAAAACCGGAGGATTACATCAATATTTTGTCCGGCATGGATTTTCATATTGGCATCAGACTGCATTCGCTGATTCTGGCAGATATGGCAGGCTTACCAAATTGCGGAATAGCATATTCACCCAAAGTAACATCTTATCTAAAAAAAACGAAAATTCTCACTAAACAGAGAATCATTGATATCAAAACTGATAATCTTATTGAAAAAATCACAAAGATAAAAGAAGAATATATTCAGCCTCTGGCTTTTATGAAAACCGAAAAAAAGACAGCTCTTAATTGTCTTGAGAGATTAATGGAAAATGTTCGATAAAAGCAGTTATCTCACTTTGGCATTTCTCTTGAAAGCTTTGCTTACGGGTATCTTCTTTATTTATTATACGGATTATCTGGCATATACTGCCCTGGGTTTATATGTGTCAGCAGTTCTCGCTCTGGCTGCCATAATCATGGCGTTTTTTGATTATCGCCGGGCTTTGCATTATTCCTTTATAATCATTTTCATGTCTGCCCGTGTTCCCAGAGATTTGGTGCTGGTGATGACGGATTTGAAGCTGACCCGCGAAGTGGTGTTCCATTCTATTGCCGCCACCACAATTGCAAGCTTTTCTTTAGCTCAATGGATCATGATCTCCCTGGGAGTAATTGCTGTGCTCAAATTGTTTCGGCATGGCTTGTCTTATAGATTTAACGGGCGATTGATAAACTTGATGATTCTTTATCTTTTCGTAATGATCACTATGTATCTGGCAACCGTGATAGACCTTATGACCAGCCGGGATATTTTTGATATCAAGGAATTTCTTTCGGACCAACGCTATTTTATTATCAGCTTCTGCGGAATTTTTGCTGCCATTTATTACAGCAAACTGGAACCCGCCTTTTTTGGAAAACTAACCTCTATTCTGGTTTTTATCGGCATTGCTTCTGGATTGCGGAGCATTGGTTTTGCCATAATGGATATGGCTATGGGTAAAATAAATCTCAGTTTCGCAGGACAGGCTTATTTGCTGGCAGCAGTATTTTATGCTTTCATTTATACATATTCCCGCCAATTCGGAATTTTTAAAACAGTACTCCTGAGCTTTATTATTTTTGCCGGTGCTTTTAATATCAGCCGGATGGATATCATGCTGATCTTTTTTGATGGCCTGATCCTGTTACTATTGATAATGTATTCTAATCTGCAATTCAAGCATAAATTGCGCAATTTCGCTGTGACTATGATTATTTTCGTTTTGATGGTTATTATCCCTCCCATAATACTCTACAATATTAATAGCTCTATATATCATTTCCTGGTTTACAAGCTGGAATTTTTTACCAAAGAAATCTGGTCAGGCGAATTCACAAGCTCACCAGCAGTTAGGCTTTATGAATTCAATAACATTGTTCGTGACTTCGTGGATTCCGTCTATCCGCTATTTATTGGACGAGGATTTGGAGCCTATTTTATTGATTGGCACGTGCCAATTGGAATTCCGATTGGGCTCTTTGATTACAGTAAAGAACAGCTCATGCTGGGACGGTTTTTTAAGCCTCACACTTTCTTTAATTTCCTCTTTCTTAAAGGTGGAATATTGATGATCTGGTTATACGTATATCTCATCTGGCTACAAGTAAAAATCGCTAAACAACTGCTCTGGGAAAAAAATAAAGATATTATAATGCTGGCGTCTTTTACGATTTTCTTCTTTCCCTGGGCGTTTAATATCTTCTGGAGACCACCCTTTATCTTTTTATTCAGTTTCTTATTTATTGTGCTTATCCATACCCACGACAAGGTGACTACAGATAAAATTGAGGAAGCTGTGATATGAGACTCTGCTACATAGCCGGCAGTTTCCCGCCCTTGCCTGACGGCGTTGGCGATTTTGCCTGGCATATCAGCCGGTTATTAACCGAAATGGAATATGATCATTTGACTGCTGTGCTCAAATCGGGCTCGAATGAGCCTGAAGGCTTTAGCATTATTTTCTCAGATTTTACTCAATACCAGCTAATCAGCGTGAAAAACAGAATAATTGATGAGCAACCTGATCTAATTCTGATAGAATACCCCTGCAAAGGTTATGGCAGGAATCTGATGATCAATCTTCTGCCCGCATTATTAAAATTGACCAAACCCCGATTAAAAATTGCGATCATCGTGCATGAATATGCAAATTATACTATTAAGGGAAAGACACGCATTGCCATGATGAGCCTGGTTGCAGACATGGTTTTTGTAACTGATAAAAAAAATTATCATCTGCTAAGCAGATTAAAAAATAATGTGAAGGCAGTATTACCAGTGCCGCCACAGATACCTTTGATTATAAAAAATTATTATCATCTGGCAGAAAACGGAGCGGTGTTTGCCTATTGGGGATACGTGCGGCATAATAAGGGACTGCATCTGCTTATTGAGGCATTTGGCAGATTTGTGAGGAAGTATCCTGAGGCAAAACTCAAACTGTTAACTGGATTAGGCGATAGCGATTATGAGCAGAAAATCCAAAAGCAGATTGCTGAATCTAATTTATCTGATAATATTATCATCAGCGGTTTTTTAGCGGATAGAGTACTGAGTGAGGAGCTGTCTGCCAGCGATATTTGCGTATTGCCCTTTACCGATGGAATATCAGATAGACGCGGGACACTTAAGGCGGCACTGGCTATGGGAATCCCTGTGATCAGTACAAAAACGGATAAGGAATATTCCCCCACCGGGTTGATCGATGAAAAAAATATCCTGCTGTGTGAACCGAATCCGGCATCTCTTCATAGTGCTATGGAAAAGCTTCTTGATGATAGTCTGCGAGAAAAGATCGGCGTGAATGCCCTTTCCTGGAGTAAATATCAAACCTGGCAAAATCTCAAAGAAATTCTCCGGAGGTATATCAGATGAAAGTAATTTACCTTGACGCCAATGCCAATACCTCGCAATACAATTATCCTCTAATGGAAGAGCTCAATAATATCGGGATAAAAGCCATCCTTTATTCCACAATAAATCTTCATAACTCGCAGTATTACGAACAGAATTATCAGATTCCATCAGATCACTTTTATTTCAAACTGGCAAACATACTGAAAAACCGAAAAATCCGGCAATTACTAAAAGTTATCTCTTATCCCTTTAATTCTCTGATCTTCTTAAAAAAAATCAGTAAGGAAAAACCTGATATTATTCACTATAACTGGCTGACAGTGCCCATTATAGATATGATCATTATTTTCTTATTAAAAAAATGGCACTATCGCGTAATAATTACGATACATAATTTTGTGGCTCACGAAAATAATAAAACTCTAACCGGCAGCAGGCAATGCCTGAAAATGGCTGATCAAATTATCTGCCTCAGCGAATACACAAAAAGACAATTTGAGAAGGTATTACAAAAGAAAATCACTGTGATTGAGCACGGCAATACCTATAAAAAAGAGATAAGACAATTCAAACCTTCGCAAAATAATTCCAGTTCAGATAAGGTGACACTTTTATTCCTTGGCAGCATAAAACCATATAAAGGCGTAATGAATCTTTTAAAAGCCTTCCAAAATCTGGTCAGTAATCCCAAATATAAAAACCTGAGGCTGAAGATCATTGGCGTTGCGGAATATGTCTATCAAAAAGAGATTGAAGATTATATTACCGAAAATATGCTGAATGAACTGGTGGAAAGAAGATATGATTTTATCTCTTACCACGATATGCTGAATTATATAAATAATTGTGATCTGGGGGTTTTACCATATCTTTGGGGATCACAATCAGGACTGCCTTATCTATTCTATTCTATGAATAAACCCTTGATCCTATCCAATAGTTGTGGTATCGAGGAACAGGGAAATGATTCCATCAGCATAGTAAGCAAGCCCGATGTGGAAAGCCTGCAACGTTCAATGGAAAAATATCTGGAAATCAAAGGAAATTTTAAGCAGAAAGATTTTGCTCTATTTATGGAGCAAAATGACTTAACTAAGGTGGCAATCCAGATTAAATCTATATATTTAGATAGCAAAGTGGATGAAAAAAAATATAAATGAAAAATCCGATAAAAATCCTGACCGTTATTGGCGCAAGACCTCAATTTATTAAAGCTGCTGTGATAAGTAGATTGATCGCTGATGAGGCAGCAGCAGAAGAAATCATTATTCACACAGGTCAGCACTTTGACCAAAATATGAGTTCCGTGTTCTTCGAGCAAATGTGCATCACTCCACCAAACTATAATCTCGGCATTAATAGTATCAATCATGGTGCAATGACCGGACGCATGATCAGGCAGATAGAAGAAATTATCAATATTGAGCATCCGGACTGGGTATTAGTTTATGGTGACACAAATTCCACTCTTGCCGGTGCTATGGCGGCAATAAAACTGGGCATAAAGATAGCACATGTGGAATCAGGATTAAGGTCATATAACATGAATATGCCGGAGGAGATAAACCGTATCCTCACGGACAGGATAAGCACCAGATTGTTCTGTCCCACAGCCGCTGCAATGAGAAATCTTCTAAAAGAAGGTATTCATGAGAATCTTTGCCTGCTGAGCGGTGATGTAATGCTCGATGCCTTTCTATTCTATCATGATAAGGCAAAAAAACCAGCGGTTAATTTACCCGATAGATATATTCTTGCCACAATTCATCGCTCCGAAAACACGGATGATTCTGCAAAATTAACCGGTATCTTTGCTGCCTTTAATGCTGCTGCCCACGATACCCCTGTAGTTTTGCCCTTGCATCCCCGCACTGCACAAGCCATTAATAAAGAAGATTTTCCTGAAATTACTTTTATCGAACCCGTGGGATATTTTGAAATGCTCTATCTATTGAAAAAATGTTCACTAGTAATCACAGATAGCGGTGGCTTGCAAAAAGAAGCATACTTTTCTCAACGCCCCTGCCTTACAGTGCGTGATCAAACGGAATGGGTGGAATTAGTGGAAAATGGATATAATTTACTTTCGCCTGGCTGCCCATCCGATATTGCTCAAGGCATAGAGCAAATGCTTAATTCAAAATTAGATTTTTCTGCCGATCTTTATGGAGATGGCAGAGCGGGCGCAAAAATTCTAAAAGATATAATACATCTATCAGGCGGAAAAATATGAAGATCTTGTATATTACCCAATACTTTTACCCGGAAATAGGTGCTCCTACTAATCGGGCATTAGCCAATGTGCGCTTTCTGGCAAATCAGGGTCATGAGGTAACGGTTCTCACAGAAATGCCAAATCATCCTAAAGGTGTTATCTTTAAAGGTTACAGAGGAAAAATATTCCTGAAAGAGGAGATAGAAAATTTCATAGTTCACAGAGTATGGATTTTCACTTCCGCTCATAAAAATTTTGCCTCCAGAATACTCTTTTATCTCACGTTTCCGCTCATGGGCATATTACATAGCATATTTCATTGGAATAATTACGATGTGCTTTATATCTCATCGCCGCCGCTATTTGTTGGTATAATCGGCATCTTTTTCAGAAAACTATCAGGAAAAATAAAATTCATTTTTGAAGTGAGAGACCTCTGGCCCGCAGCAGCAATAGAAATGGGTGCTCTAACTAATCAGAAAATGATCAATTTCAGCTATAAACTGGAAAATTCTATCTATAGAGCAGCAGACCACATTGTCTGCGTAACTAATAGCTTCAAGGAAGAAATTACCACCAAAGGATATAAGGAAGATAGCATCAGCGTTCTAAGAAATGGTAGCGATCTCAATTTCAAAAAAGTAGATATCCCAGAAGCATTCTACCGGAAATATGATAAAGAGAATAATTTCATCTTGATATATGCAGGAAATCTGGGAATTGCCCAAAATCTCACAATCCTGCTGAAAGCAGCTAAGAAGCTGCGTGATAAAAATGTCCTCTTTATTATTCTGGGTACAGGTGTCGAAGAAAAATTGCTGAAAATATTCGCAGCCGGTAATAATCTTGATAATGTGATATTCACAGGTGAAATTGCCCAGGAAAACGTGAATGAATATCTCTCGCTTGCTGATATTGGCATTATCCCGCTCAAGAAAATAGATGTTTTTAAGAGAACCATACCTTCTAAACTTTTTGATTATATGTCTGCCAATCTGCCTGTTTTGCTGGGCGTGGAGGGAGAAGCCCGAGAAATACTTCTGGAATCAAAAGCAGGAATAACTTTTGAACCGGATAATGTTGATGATCTGGTTGAAAAAATCCTCCTTTTGCAATCTGATGAGAAATCCAGAAAGGTTTATGCTGCCAACGGCAGAAAATTTGTGGAAAATAACTACAATCGAGAAATTTTAGCTGCCCGTCTGGAAGAAATAATCTATAAAGTTATAAATAGCGAGGAAAATCAATGAATTTATTGATCACCGGCTCAAATGGTTATGTAGGCTCTCATTTGATGTATTTTCTTGAAAAAAAAGGTTGCTGTGTCTTTGGCTTGGATAAAAGCACAGACTGCAATATAGAGCCGCATCCCTCAACCTTTATTGGTGATATCCGTATTATTGATGACCTGAGGAAATTTAAAGATAAAAATATTGAGATTATCATCCACTGTGCTGCAGATAAACACGATTTTGGCATTTCTGCTGAAAGCTATTTTAGCAATAATGAATATGGCAGCCGCATTGTCGCACAATTTGCCTCCGAAAATGATATATCCAAAATCATTTATTACAGCACCGTATCAGTATATGGGCATCAGCCTCATCCATGTGATGAAAAAGCGGAATATCTTTCAAATACAGCTTACGGTGATTCTAAATTAGCAGGTGAAAAAGTGCTCTGGGACTGGCAAAAAGAAAAAGATGATCGAGCACTGATCACATTACGCCCTTCCGTGATTTACGGTAAATACAATTTTGCCAATATGTATAACCTTATAAATCAGATGCACAAATTCCCCTGGTTCATGGTGGGAGACGGAAATCATATTAAATCTATGGTGGCACTGAGCAATATGCTCGATATCACCTGGTTTATGCTTGATAAATTTGCTCCAGGGATACAAATTTTTAATTGTATTGATAAACCATATATCACAGTGAAGCAGCTTATGGAAATTATAGCCCGTAATGATGGTTTTCATATGCCCAAGGTGATAATCCCTCTTAATTTAGCGGTTTTCATAGGCAAAATATTCGATGTTACCAGTAAATTTCTTAAAAGAGATTTACCCATAAATAGCGATAGAATGAAAAAATTCGGAACTGCTACGGATTACAGAGCCGAAAAAATCAGAGAATTTGGCTATGTGCAAAAACACTCCATTGATGATGTCTTTGCTGATACCTGCCGGTGGTATCTCAGCCTGAAAAAATAAAATCATCTATTTTCAGCTAAAATTCCCAGCCGGTAAGCCTGTTTCCACAAATTTTCCAGGCATTATTTTTCAGCTCCCAATATGAGATATCCCCGCTATCTGCCGGATCGATTAATATAGCTGCCACCATCCCATTATTCTTGAATTCACGTATAAGCGATACGGTTGCCCTGTCATCATCAAGCTCAATTGTGATTTCACTTATTTTTAATTCCTGATAGTCATTCAGCCTTATATCCCAATCCAAAAGCACATCTTGATAATCATTGCCATTGTGCCTGTAATCCAAAGCATAGTGCACTATGATATCATCGAGCCGCTGATAATTAAAGGCAATCTCGATATCATCCAAAGCATTTCTAATCTCCGCCAGATTGGCTTCTTCCGGCGTACTAAGATCACAACCAGTTAAAATCAAGAACAATATCGCAGATATAACCACAATTCTCTGCTTCATTTTAACCTCAATACTACAATATTCTCAATATGCCAGGTTTGAGGAAACATATCAAAACTTTGCATCCGGTCAATGATATAGCCTTCTGATACAAATAGCCTCACATCCCTCACCTGCGTTATTGGGTTGCAACTTATATAGATGATTTGCGGCACTTTTTCCTGATTAACATGATTAATGATCTTGCGGGTAAGTCCCTTGCGAGGGGGATCAAATATTATGCTGTCCACTCGCTCATCCCTTAAAATATCCGCTAAGCACTCCTCAGCGTCACCGCAGATAAAACTATAATTTTTCAATTTGTTTGCTTCCGCATTTTGCCGGGCATCTTCTATTGCCTCATGCGAATTATCTATCCCGATAAGTTTACCGGTGGTTTCTGCTAAAGATATCCCCAGCACTCCCGCTCCACAATAGGCATCCAGCAGGCAATTGCTCGCTTTAAGAGCACCAAGGCAAAAGGCTGTCATCTTCTCCATAACCGGCACATTTACCTGGAAAAATGAATTGTATGCCACTCTGAAAATTTTGCCAGCCAGTTTTATATTCATGTGCTTTTCACCCCACAATATCTTCTCTGTCTTGCCCAAAATTGAGTTTCCAATTGTGGGATTTATATTTTGGATCACGGCACATACCTCCGGATATCTCTCGCGTAATACCCGTACTAATTGATTTGTGAATGCCAATCGCCTTTTTCTGGTAACAATCACCACCTGCAGCTTATCTTGTGATTCATTGATCCTGAAACCTAAATATCTCACATTGCCGCTATTATCTATTTCGTTATAAATCTCCTCGCCGCATTTCTCAAATTGCCGGCAGACCGTGGCTGCCACCTCATCAAATATCTCAGGCTGGATCAGGCATCGTCTGTGCGGAACAAGCTGGTGACTCAATCGAGCAAACATGCCAAATACAGGCTTTCCCTTTGATATCCTAAGAGGATAGTAACACTTATTTCTATAGTGATGATCAGCTCCGGCAGAGACTATTGGTAACCTTTTATCTATTATCTGATCATGAAATATCTCACGGATTATCTGCTCTTTGTATTCTAATTGCTTGTCCCTTTTTATATTAAGCCAATCGCAGCCACCACATTTTCCAAATACTTCACAACCCGGCACCTGCCGGCAAGGAGAAGCTTCAAGCAATTCTTCAATTTCACCAAAAATCACATTCTGCTTCGTGTGTAATCTTCTCACCCGCACCAGATCCTCCGGCACAGCAGTCTGGATAAATACCTTCTTATCCTCAAAATCTGCCAGCCCGTATCCCCTGTTTATCTTTTTGGTAATTCGCAGCGGCTTGCTAATTACCCTGTCATCAATCATAATTTTCCCAGCATTCGCAAAATACGAAGCTTCCAAACCATCGTTATTGCTTCCCTGATTATTTTTCGGGACATCTTAGATTGCCCTTCTCTCCTATCGATAAAAACTATTGGCACCTCATAAATACTGAATTTCTTACACCAGGCTTTATAATTCATTTCCACCTGAAATGAATAACCATCCGATAACACTTTTTCAAAATCAATCGCTTCCAGCACTTTGCGATTATAGCATTTGTAGCCAGCTGTAGGGTCTTTCACCGGCATACCGGTAATCAATTGCACATATTTAGAGGCTCCCCAACTTAATAGCAGACGTGATAATGGCCAGTTTACCACGTTTATCCCCTTCACATAGCGTGACCCTATCACTACGTCAAATTCCTGGGCTTTGTTCAGTAGTTCTGGCAGCATTGCAGGATCATGTGAAAAATCCGCATCCATCTCAAATATAAATTTATATCCCATGTCCAAGGCAAATTTAAAACCCGTTATATAGGCACTTCCCAATCCCTTTTTGCCTTCTCGCTCAATAATATGTACACGCTTTTCATGTTTTTGAACCTCTCTCACTGCATCTGAAGTGCCATCAGGAGAATTGTCATCCACAATAAGTAATTCCAATCGCTCATCCGCTTTCAATACGGCTGGTATTATGTCATAGATGTTATCTATCTCATTATAGGTGGGTATTATCACCAGGGAATGCATTTCTAATCCTCTTTCTTATCAAGATTATTTATGAGTAATTGTTTCTCCGCCACGTCGCCCCGAACGCGCGCAGGATTTCCTATCACCAGCTTTTGCGCAGCTACATCGCGAGTTACCACGCTGCCTGCTGCCACTGTGCCATCTCTGCCTATCACTTTACCAGGTAATATCGTGGCATGCACGCCAATCCTGCCACCATCTTCTATCTTCACTCCCTTAAAATGCTTGTATCGCTCCATATCCCTGCCAATATAGTTATCATTACTTGTCGCCACGCAAGGAGCTACAAAACAATAATCTCCCAATTCAGAATAAGCTGTGATATAAGCATTGGTCTCTATCTTATTACGATCTCCCAGACGAGAAAAATTCTCTATCGTCGCATTACGCCCCACTATATTATAATCGCCAATCTCAACATTCTCGCGGATAGTGGCAAGATCAGCTATCAGATTATTCCTGCCCATCTTCGAAGCACAATATATCGTCACATGTGCTCCTATCAAACAACCATCTCCAATTATAGCTGGTTCATACTGCCTTTCATCAGCGAAAATGCTGCGAGGCGATCGCAGCGGCTTTTTGCCCAAAACGCTGTTATCATCTATCCGCACGCCATCTCCTATCTCCGTGCCAGCATGGATCACTACATTGTGACCTATCTCACAATTCTTACCAATAACCACATTATCAAGTATTACTGCGTTGTGTCCCAGACGGGTATCTTCACCTATCCGGGCTGTTTGAGATATATTATTACTCACAAGACCTCCATAATATGCGGCAATAATTTGTGAACTGATATTTTAGTAAAGTATTTTTATCTTTTGGGATAAGCAGTTATCAAAAGGTCTTCCTCATATCGCTCCCAAGATTTAAATTGCAGGTGATGTTTATCACCAATATTCGTATGTTCGGCTATGCTTAATATCCGCCTGCCATTTCCCAGAATATACGGCGCCAAAAATATTAAGTATTTGTCTATCAAACCAGCAATCTCAAAGCTGCTTACCACCTTCTCTCCTGCTTCTATGAGGATTATTCGGATGTCTTCCGCCCATAATCTTGACAGTATTTCATCTAAATCAAGCGATCTTTCACTGGCTCTTATCACCTCCACACCCTTTTTTTGTAATCTATTTTCCCGCTCTTCATCCGCATTTTTACCACAAAATACCAGCGTCCTCTGGATCTTTGCCGTCTGAACTATTTTGCTATTCAAAGGCAATCTAAGCTTATTATCAAGGATCACCCTCATCGGCTGAGAACAATCTATGCCTTCACGGTTATCTAAGCTGGGATCATCTGCCAAAACTGTCCCAATACCCGTTAAAACAGCATCAACTTCCCGCCGTAATTGATGAACTCTTTTTCTGGCGGAAGGTCCTGTAATCCATTTTGAACTGCCATCTGAACCAGCAATATAACCATCAAGAGTCATCGCAGTCTTCATAATTATGAAAGGTCGGTTTTTCTGTATATTCAAAAGATAGCTTTCAAGCTGAATTGCTATCTCAGAAGATTTTATCCCCGTCTCCACTTCCAATCCGGCATCTTTTAGTAATTCTATACCCTTGCCATTTACCTTAGGATTAGGGTCTTCTATCCCAATATACACTTTTCTCAAGCCGGCAAGGATAATCGCCTCTGTACAAGGCGGCGTTCTACCTTGAAAACAGCAGGGCTCCAGAGTAACATACATATCTGCTCCCCTGCACCTGGCTCCCGCACTCTTTATCGCTCGCACTTCTGCGTGGTCAAAACCACACGGCTGCGTAAAACCCTCACCCACTATCTTGCCCTCATTAACGATGATGCACCCCACAAAAGGATTTGGCGAAGTGGAGCCTCTGCCCCGCTCCGCCAAAAGCATCGCTCTTTCCATTAATTCACCGGCAATTTTCTTGATTCTCACTTTTCACTAATCCGGCTGATATGGTTCCCTGTGACTGCTCTCATCTTCTTCCATCTTACCAAAAAAATGTGTGATTAACTTGAAGCCGATAGTCAATAGAACCAAAGCTATTGAAACATCGATCATTATTCTAGGTAGCTTTTTCATGTTTCCTCCTTGATTGATAAATTAAGGCAAATATTATAAAACAACTAATTTTTTATTCTAATTACTCATTAATTCTTTAAGTCGTTCCCAATTCGCCTTACACGGTTCAAAATCAGCATCCAAATCGCTACACCTTTGCAGATAATTCTCTGCCGTAGATAGCTCCCCCCTATCTATACAGATTGCCGCCAGATTATTCAAGCTTTTTATATCTTCCGGCTCTTTCGCCAGAATTTGCTCATAATATCCCGCCGCTTTTTCTATCTCATTATCATGCTGCAAAAGCAATGCGTAATTATATATGGCGTCTATGAAATCGGGATCAAGTCGAACTGCCCGCAAAAAAGAGCTCTTTGCATTTTTTTTGCGTCCCCGGATATTTTCAAGCATCCCCTTGAGATAATGCAAATCGGCAGAATCAGGATATATAGAAAGATATTTTTTTAGCAATTCTTCTGATTGCCCCCGCTCATTTTTTGCAAGCAGGATTGCCACCTGCTTTATCGACTCATTCTCTCCATTTATCAATTCCATTTTGCCATTATAATGACTGGCTACCTGCCAGCCCTCTTCCTCTTTGATTAATCGTAAGCTAAGATCATATTTACCATTGATATCGTAATATACTAATCCCTGCCTCTTGTCTTCACTCAATGCAGATGATATAATCTTGAAATCTTTCATTTTTTTTATCACGCTGTCATCTCGCTGCTGTTTGATGAAATCCTCTAAATATTCCGCCTTCCCACTTATCACAGCATAACCCGTACGCAGCCTAACCGCCTTCAGATATTCTCCCGCTATCAGAAAACTTAGATAATCATTACCACAATCTTCATAATTCTTTGGCTCTCTCTGTAATTCAAGCTCTTTTAAACCTAATTTATACTTCAGGTATTTTACATCATATATATTACTGATGCCGGATATATTAAAGTAATTTATTAATCTGTCTCTCCCATCTTTGCTGGTTGCTAAATTCTCAGGGATTTCACCTGATAATCCGGGCTCCGGCATCCGTATCCACAAATCCATCAATCGTCTCACCAGGTCACGATATTCTGCCAGCGAATCTGCATTCGTCCGGCTAATTATTATGCCATCTTCGCTTTTAAGGCTGTATTTACACTCCTGGGGACATTTTCTGTCAAAACGCATTTTATTGCAGCATTTCCAACAAATTTCCTTACCCTTTCTCAAGCAAAACCGCTGGGAAGCTCTATCATGGCAAATCTTACATTTTCTACTTTGAAATATCTTCATTCCGGCAATCTCCCCAATTGAGGTGGTAAATGTCTTTTATATTCCGATTTTGCTATTAGTTTTTGGACTTTTGCAATATTACTCCGGCTTAATCCTGCCGCTATCAACGATGTCTCATTCTCATGCAGCTCATATAATCTATACAATATCTCATCTAATTGCTCATATCTCAAACCCATCTCCTTTTCGTCGGTCTGACCCTCCCACAAATCCGCAGTAGGCGCCTTATTTATAATTTCTTCCGGAATACACAAATACTTTGCCAGCTCATATACCTCCATCTTATACAAATGCCCCAAAGGCTCAAAAGCACATGCCCCATCTCCGTGTATGGTCACATAGCCGGTTAATAATTCAGACCTGTTTCCGGTGCCCGCAACCAATCCTCCAAGTTTTGCAGATTGATCATAAAGCACACACATACGCTCACGCGCCATCCTGTTACCTCTGCGGGCAAGTCCCGCCTCAGGCTCATATTTATCAAAATAATCATCCACCATCGGTGATATATCAATTTCCCGGAAACCAACCTGCAAAAAATCCGCCACCAGCCTGCCATGCTCAAGACTGTCCGAATGGCTCTTTCTGTATGGCAGCAAAAATATGTGCACATGCTCTCTTCCCACTGCCTTCACGCCCAAAGCAGCAGTCACTGCTGAATCTATCCCCCCGCTTAACCCCACGATCAGCTCGCTTAAACCTGCCTCAGCAAGCTGCTTGAATATAAATGCTGCTATCCGCTCTGTCTCTTTTTTTAAGTCCCGCTTTCTCATATATCCTTCCTGTTATTATTACCGGTTCCAGCATCCTCTAATCTTATTACAAGTCAAGTCTAAATGGTAAAGTTCATTCACCCAGTTCATTTTTTAGCTGTTCAAATTCTTCACGTAACCCTGTAATCTCCCTTTGCAATTCTTCTATCTGCTCTTTCATTTGGGCAATTTCATCCTCGCGGGTTTCTTCAATTGATCTAGTCGTCTTCTCTTGAACTTGCTCCATTTCTCCCAAAAGATGAATATAGCGGTTTTCCTTATGTCCCGCCTGCCGCGGCTGCAGCATCACCAAAGGATCTTCCCTTTCTATAAGTCTTTCCAAAAATTTCCTTACTTCATCTAAATCTGTAAATTCGTACATCCTTTGTGTATGCAGACGCAATTCACCCAAAGTCTGCTCTCCTCTCAGAAAAAGACTTGCCAATAGTGATATTTCCCTTTTATCCAGACCCAGCACTGTAGATAGTTCATGCCTGTATTTGGTCACCCGCTGTCCCTGACCAGTCGAAAATATTACCAAACCTTTCTCTCTCAATCCCGTCAATGTCTGTAGTACAATAGATTCCTCAATATCCATCAAAGGATTCCGGTTAGTTTTTTGATTACAGGCATTCTTAAGACTGTTCAAACTCATAGGATAATAATCGGGAGTAGTCAGCTCCTTTTCCACCAGCGATCCCATAACGCGGATTTCTGTCTTATCTAAAACCATTATTATCTCCTTATCATCAATCAGGAATACTCTTTTTATGCTCAATCCACACGTCAATCAATTTCTCCCATCCCCTCTCCCCCTCTTCTCCTCTTCCCCTCTTCCCCTCTTCCCCTCTTCGCATCCTCGCATCCTCGCATCCTCGCATCCTCGCATCCATATACACTTAAGATACAAAGTGTGGCACTAAAGTTACACCGTATATTATCAATATATATAGCTTTAACCTGTGTTTGCCACACTTTTTCTTTTTTTTTGATATAAATATGCACCTTTTTATTTTTTGGCAATTTATCACCTTATCCAAACCAATCACCTTGATGACTTATTTTTATAAATCGTACCCCCAATCTCCTGATGAATAATTTGAATAATTATCGATATTTACAAGTTTAAACTTTCAGGTATATTTTGTCTGCACTGATGATCATGGTCTGATTTATCATGAATGAGTCATAATCTGATAGTGATCATTATGAATATATTATTAATGAATCCGTGGACAAACCTCTACCAAGGTGCGAAGATTTTGCTTTGACAATTTGACCTAAAATTAACCATTTAATGAATGGGGAAGTACATTTGGCGACCAGGTTATTGCCACCGCAATTCCGGACAGATTGCTTCACCATGTCACCAATCACTGAACCAGTAATATTTGCTGTAGATAGCATCAGAATGAAGGACAAAATGGCATGAAAATCTGTACCATTTTTGACTGCCAAAACTGTACCAATTTAAAATGCCATTGACAAAAATACATTTCTCAATTAAAAACCTCAACTGCTCTGACTGATCTATATCAATTTGGAAAGGTTGATTGTTGTAAGAGGCAGTAAAAAACCTGCTCCTACCTTCGGTGAAGGGAGTCGAGCAGTTTAGAGGACGATTTTAAGATAAAAGACAATTGAGCGCAATGACCCTAAAAAATCTAAAAAAAATAGACACCCTTCTCGTTGTCTTTAATAAATTTATTAGTATGGAAAATCCTCAAATTCATTAGTCTGCTATAAAGCTAGTCTTTTCACAAGATGGATTGGTTGGGCGACAGGTTGGGCTTGGAAATATCTTTCATCCTCGCCCTCTGGTAAATATTCTATCAATGTCAGTACCCCAACGACCTCGCCCAGATCGTTAATCAAGGGTCCGCCACTCATACCACTACCGATCCTGGAATCGATGTAAAGTACTCTTCCTCGAAGCCAGTTCGATTTCTTGATGGCATTGACAATACCCTTAGAAATAAAAAGGTTTTCAGAGAAGTCGTCCGATGAAGGATAAGGAAAACCTATTGCAATAACTTCCTCACCCGGCTCAACGAAATTAAACTCTCCCAGCCTGAGAGAAGGTAGTCCGCATTTAACACTAAGAACGGCTATATCGTTCAGAGGATCTGATGTAATCCTTTCCACAGAGTAAGCTCCATGCTTCCCAATGACTGTAATGTTCTCCGCGTTTGTTCCTTGAACTACATGCTTATTCGTGGCAATGGAATCCGGAGCAAAACAGAATCCGCTGCCTGATACCACATTTTGCTGAGAATTCACTCTGATCATGACTATGGACTCATCGATAATTTTGAGATAGGCGTTTAGTTTGTTTATGTCCGGATAACGGTAGTCAATTGCCTTACCATATTGATTATGCAATGCCTTGTACTTATCTCCCAAGCTCCTTTCAACATAGCATTTTTCCAGTAACTGGAATACTTCTCTGCCCATCAGCTCGTTACATATCTCCGGTTTTTCAAGCATTTCCAGAGCTTTTCCAAACTGACCTAGAGAGATAAAATGTTTAGCAGTATCTATGGGGTTCATCCGGCTCACATCTGGGGCCATGGATTTCAATGTGTCCATCCAGGCTGCAAGAGTTCCGCTTATATCACGGTCAAATGATTTGATGGATTCGGACAACAATCGCCTGATTACGAGGTAGGATTCCTTCCTTTCGGAAAGTCTAGCACAGATATCGGCGGCACTCATGTCCAGACCGGTCCTATCGAATTCCCTATAACTCCTTAACAATGTAGCAAACTTGTCCTTGTAAGCTGGCATACTCAAAACCAACTGCTCTTTCTGCAAGAACATTACTTGGATTTCCCTGAATTGAGCCTCACTGGCAGTATAAAGTGAGGGTGTGCTTTCAACTCTGTTTGCGAACAACTCCCTGAATTTGACCACAGTGTTACCTATTTCTAAGTAGGAATTATCGAAAGCAACAGCCAGCCCCTCGATCTCTTTCTGGATAAGACCTATGTCGGATTCTAATGATAATTGTTTTTCATTTTGTGTAAAAGAGCCCTTCAAATGTTGCATTTCGGCTGGCGAGAGGGTGATTGTGTCCTCTATCCTAATCGCTTGAACGTTACCTGTTCCAAGATCCCTTGCTGTGACCATCAGTATACAGTCGGCATTTATATCAAAGGTCACCTCAATCTTGGGAGTTCCTGCCGGTGCGGGCTTGATTCCGGTAAGAATAAAATCTCCTAAAAAATGGTTGTTGGAGGGAATCATTGACTCACCTTGGTAGATTTTTATCCTGACCTCGGTTTGATTGTCTTCGGTAGTTGTGAAGTGCTCTGTATTTGTGGTAGGTATTGTGCAGTCCTTGGCTATGATCTTACTGAACTCTTCCATGTGGTTGGAATCCTTTTTCAAAACTGATATGCCCATACTGTAGGGTACTACATCTAATAGCAGCGTCTCTTTCAGACTACCTGACAGTACGGCCGCTTCTAAGGCGTCACCATATACTACAACGGTGCCTGGGTCAATCCCTGTAAGATGTCTAAATCTGTAAAGCTTAGCGGCCAATTTCTGCACGGCTGGCATTTTGGATGCATTACCGACCAATAGATAGTGGTTAACACCCTTGTTGTCAAGGACCTGTTCCATTCTTTTCTCCAATCTCCTAAAGAATGGCTCAGCCAAGCGCTCGAGATCATTAATAGATAGAGTAAAAGTGTAATCTCTCTGATTTAGGAAGTTCGGAATGATTATTGAATATTTGGTTGCTTCAGATAGTGCTATCTTTAGCTGTTCGCTGGCTTCCTCTATCCAAGCCATCTCTACTGGATTCGTCTTCGAGTCAATTTTAATACCGGTCTTGGCCAGCACGTCTTTCACTATCTCCTCGACTAAGATAGCGTCCACGTCGCTGCCACCTAGTTTGGTGTCCCCAAAGATTGTTTTTACTTCATATAAACCCTTGCTGATATCAAGAATGGAAATGTCGAGAGTTCCCCCACCCAAATCTATGATGGCCACCACACCCTCGAAGTTTTTTTGGTGTCCATACGCCATGGCGGCAGCTGTGGGCTCGTGTAAAAGACGCCGTACTCTCAGTCCAGCGATCTCCGCCGCATCACGGATAGCCCTCTTCTGGCTGTTGTTAAAATAGGCAGGAACGGAAATCACCACATCATTCACCACAAAAGGGGGTTTATGCTTATCCAAAAACTCACGAATAGCATCGTGAGGTATTTGGGGAAGTGTATTGCAGACACTTTTGGTGAAAACTTCTTCAGCCTTTGATGCCAGATAACGACTTGCATTAGTCTTGATCCTGTGGATAATCCTACCCACTACCTCTTCGGTCCTGTAGTTTTTCCCGGCAACTTTGACAATCTTCTTCTCACCGATGATCCTCTTCACACGTGCTACTACACTTTCTGGGGATAGGTGAAACTTAGCCTTGGCATACTCGCCGAAGATGGGGTGGTTGTGGTCATCTAATCCATAGAATGATGGCTCGTATTCCCGACCACAGTGATCTGTGATAATCTCCACTTGTTGGCTAAACTTGTTAAAAATTGCAGCAGCTGAGTTGGTAGTACCGAAATCGATTCCAATAATTGGAGAATAGGTATTAGAGATCTCTTCCCATGCTTTCTTGTATTCTTGTACCAGAAATCCAGATTTCTCTGCCATGTAATCATTGATCTTGCCTCTTACAGATGCTTCAAGTTCGGGCTTATTGTATTTGTTGACAATATCAAGCGCTTTTTCATAATATGTTATCTCACCCGTTTCCAAGCATGTATTGATTGCTGTTCTGAAGTCACCCGTTGAAGTATATAATCCGATCAACACATCCTTGTCTTGAGTTATTACCTTCTGATAGCATTCCAGAGCTTTGCCAAACTGCCCAAGTTCGCGATACAACTCACAGGCTTTTGTGTGGTTTCCAGCGCTTTCGTATAGCCGGGCAGCCTTAATAAGATTGCCACCCCTTTCTTGTAAACCCGCTAACGTTAGTTTTGTTGCTTCGCTGTCTGGGTTATCCCCCTCCAGATCTAGGGTAATCTCAATTGCCCGATCGAATAGATTCGCTTTTTCGTACAACAATATAGACAGTGTAGCATCGCCGAGGTCTTCCTCTGCTATCCTACCAGCATTGGCGTAATTCCCTGCCCTCTCCTCAAACTTCATCCTAAGCTTATGTATTTCCCTAATTGTGTCCAATGATTGCGACTCGGCTATCAGTTTCAAATAGTGCTTGCGTGCCTTTGTAAGTAAATTTTCTTTTTCTGCTGTTGTTTGGCCTGCTATTTCAGAGAGTTCGATTGCAGCAATATAGTCCTGCTGTGCTTGCAAGATAAGCATGTGTTTGGCCGTCTCAGCACGAATAAGGGTTTTGTAAGAATGCAGGTCATTGTCACTCTCTGCAATATCCCATGCTTCTCGGTATCGTTTCAAGGATTGCAGTAGCATTATCTTTCGCTCTGGGATGAGTACATACTGTAGGGCTTTTTCCAAATCATCAAGGGCTTCCGCACAGCGCGATACACCTTCATTATTACCCAGCATTAAGTACAGGTCTTCCGCTTGCTGGTAGAGCCTCCCAACTTCATAACACCGAGCTGCCTCAGCCAACTCGTTCTTAGCCACATACAATTCCGCAGCCCGCGGAAATCGCCCCACGATTTCTTGCACATGAGCTTGGTCTGGGATAGAATTGGGATTTAGTTCGGCAAAATATCTAAACGCAATTGTCAATGCTTGATTTAATCTAATATCACCGTTTTTAGCTTCCCATAATTGCACTAGAAGTGATAATCTCCGAGGATTGTCGATGTAACCCTTTTTTATCGCCTCTGAAATTCTGTTGTCTTCGTAGTGATTGACATAGTGCTTAGCAGAAAAGAAAACCTTTGCAAATAAATATCTTACTATATTCATAACTTCTGAATCCTCCACTATATACTCTTATACTCATGTAAAACAGTGTATGATCATTTCTCGTATCACATTAACCTCAGTTAAGAGATAAAGTCAAGCATAATTCATAACAATTCAGGATTTTATTCCATTTATGTTGTTATCTATCATGATTCATCCTACTGATATTTAGCAATCATCTCTCACTGAATATTTTGAAATAGAGCCACGTGTATTCCCAAGTTGAGCCACCCCTCCGTTAATTTTGACCCACTAATATTCTATCCAGAGTCACCTTGCAATAAATGCACGATCTCAAAACATAGTAATTTGCACCGAAAGGTGTAAATTAATCTATGGAGGTGACAAGATGACAAATTATCAAGATATTCTGAGCCGAAATCCCAGAGTATCACCGGAGGTAGTATAACCTTAAATTATGATTTACACCTCGAAATTGAACAGGACGGTCATCCCCCCTTTTTTTTGAATTTATAGTTGTTCTTATTAACTGGGAATAAATGAATTATGTTGCATTATCCTTGGTCGACCATCCCGGAGAGCTAACGCACATCCGGGAGGTCTCAATTGGGAAGTTATCAACAATCTAAGTTACCTTGGTAGAGTAGAGACAGGTTTCCGAAAAACTTCCACCTGTCCCCCTCATCAAACCGTGCATGCGGTTTTCCCGCACACGGCTTT
>CAZRXY010000049.1:0-10060 GCA_964604155.1 uncultured Candidatus Cloacimonadota bacterium
TGCGTGATGGGTGATGGGTGATGGGTAATAGATGAGAAGTGAGAAGTGAGAAGTGAGAAGAGGAGAAAAAGAGAAGAATTTTTACCACAGAGGGCACAGAGGGCACAGAGGGAATGTAATTGAGGATGGTGAATGGTAATGCGTGATGGGTAATGCGTGATGGGTGAACTTGACTGGGGCTACTTCGTAGCAGTGAGACGTGATTGGTGATTGGTGATTGGAGAAAAGAAAATGAGTAGCCCCGTGCTTTTAGCTCGGGGTTGGCGATGTCCCCACCCCCTCAGTCGGGATTTATCCCAAAAATTTTTGTGGAAATAAGCCGGTAGTCGAAACTCGTGTCAGTCACTTTTTCTCAGAATTAACTGAACCACCGAAATATATCCACCAGTCAAGTTCACCAATCACCAATCACCCATCACCAATCACCATCTTCAATTTCCCATCTTCCCATCTTCCTCCCCTTCTCACTTCTCACTTCTCACTTCTCACTTCTCCCCAATCCCCAATCACCAATCACCCATCACCAATCACCTTCGATAAAAGAGATAAGGAATCTAAAGCAATCCCCATCTTTTTCTAAAGTAGATTTCAAGGCAGAAAGCTATGAGAAAGAGAGTGATAAAATACCATTTTTTATAGAGTGGTATTTCGTGGTAGCGGGTTTGCACAAAAGCTGTCGCTTCGGGATATTCCTTGATATCAGAGTGATTGCGATAGATAGAGCCTGATGTTTGTTTTGCCAGGAAATTAAGTAATGAGGCATTAATGCCGCGGTCTCTCACTTCTGCACTGCCGGAAGAGATGATAAAGCTGCCATTGGTTTGCAGGTCGTGTTCCTGCTCCGTAATAAAGAAATCATATTCTCCGGTTTCACCGGCGATGAAGCTATATTCGTAACGCTCATTTTTACGCGTAAGATAATCACGCTGTTTTTCTACTTCAGATTTTGTGATCGTAATTTCCGGTTTGATATCGGTGAGTGGAGCATATTTTTCATCAAAGGCAGAGAGGATTATCTTAATCTCATCGCCCAGCAGGTAGCTGTTCTGCTCGCTATAGGCAACAAAGTTTTCTGATTTGGCATAGCTCAGCCATTGCAGGATATTATTGGCGAATTGCCTGTAATGATCGCCGTCTCCCCAAAGCTGCCATTTCCAAAGCTCCAAAAAGCTGAAATAGAGCACTTTGCCCTTGCCATATTCCTGAAAGACGATGGCAGGCGGTTCCTGCTCAACAGGGAAAATTGCCAGAACACTGCCGGAAAGCTTAGGCTGGGTATAGAAGAATTTAACAGGTGGTATTTCGCTGATATTCTGCTTCATCACTTCAAAGCTCTGGTATCTGCTGCTGAGGCTGCTTAGCCTGAAATTTCCTTCAAAGGAGCGATTGATATTAGAAGCCCGCACGGGCAGGAGGTGCTCCAGTATGCCGGCAGGTCTTCCCATATAGATTAGCCCTCCACCATTTGATACGTATCTTTCTATTAGCTCGATTTCGTGATCATCGAACCTGAGCGAACCATAATTGATAAGGCAGAGCACCTGGCAATTTTCCAGATGTGCCCCCAATTGAACGTCTTCCCGCTCCAGTTTGAGATTTCTTTCTTTCAGGAGATATTGCACATTGAATCTTTGCTCCTGATTAGCCACCTGCACAAGGAATCTGCCTTCCCAGGAATATCTGTCTGATATAATATTTACCTGAGCCTTATCTTCCAGCACCAGCACGGCACCCGGATAACTATTATTCTCGGTTTGTAATTCGTTGAGGCTATCTGTTCTCACACTAAAATTTATCTTCTGCATGCCGGTTGCGGTAAATTCATGTTCAAATAATATCTGCTGGTAATTTTCTTCGGCAAAATCAAGATTGCGGGTTTGCACTAATTGATCGCCTGCAAAAAAATCCAGCTCTGCTTTACCGGAATAATTATCCGCTTTGATATCTATGATAAAGGGATTATCTTCTTTCAGCCAGGCTCTCTGGTTATATTTCAGGCGGGATATTTCCAGATCAAATCCGCTGGCAGCAAAATCTGCCTGAAATACATGCACCGCAAAGGGCAGGTTCTGGATAAAATTTGGATCATCATCATCGAACCAGCCATCGGAAAAGAGAAAGATATCCTTTATATCACGCAATCTGTCATCTGCCTGCAAATCTGCCAGCGATTTTGCCAATCTGGTGGCTTCCGGTTTGCCTTCTATGCCATCGGCAAAATTGATGATCTCCGGGTCGTAGCCTTTGGCAGCAAGTTCTTCTGCCATAGATTGAGCTGCGGCGGCAAATAGATCATATTTTGTGATCTCATCCGCAGTTTCCTGCATAGAGATAGAATTATCTATCAGCAGAATTGCTCGCGGCTTCTGCAATTGCCGACGGGTATAACGCAGCACAGGATTAAAGAGCAGGATGATAATGAGAGCCAGGGCAATAATGCGTAGCGCAGCCAGCAGATAACGCCGTGTTCTGCTGATTTCCGGCAGCGTCTGCCAGTAGTAATATATGCTGATTATAGCAATAATCAATAATCCCAGATAAACCATGTTTTACCAGTTATATTGAGCTTTATCTGTGATAAAGCAATATCCTCTTTCTTTTTTATCGATATTTACAGTCACTGCAATTTTGTCCAGAAGTAATTTCTCCTTGAGCAATTTTATCAGCTTTCTCTCGTGCCCCAGAAATAGCGAGAGATAGCCGGAGTCTATCAGGAGCGTCCTATCTGGCTGCCAGTTCTGCACCAGTTCATCACATAATATTTCTATTTTTACTAATTCTCCTAAAGCCGGATGGTGCGGTCCTGCAATTATTTCGCTCGGCTTTATATCTGAATGCAAGCCCGTTTTAATGATCTTTATGCCTGCCTCGCTGCATTTCCGGTGCGCATATTTTAGCCACGCTAGCGCATCTGTGAGGGTGAGCGGTTCATATTTATTTTGGGTATACCATTGAGCAAGCACAGTCCCTTTCAGCACAATTGTGGGATAGAGCCGGATGCCGTCGGGATGCAGATTTATTGCTGTCTGCAATGTGCCGGAAAATGTTTCATAATTATCTTTTGGTAAGCCAGGCATAAGCTGGATGATGAGATCAAAACCGGATTGCTTGATAAGCCGGCAGCTCTTTATTGCCTGCTCAGATGCGTAACCTCGGCGTGAAGCTTTCAGCACGGCGTCACTAAAACTCTGAATGCCCAGTTCAATAGTGGAAACGTGATTATCTTTCAAGTAGTTAAGGGTAGCTATATCTATAAAATCAGGTCGCGTGGAAATCCTTATTCCTCTTAGCTGCGAGAGATATGGCAAAGCCAGAGATAGATATTCTGCCTGCTTTGCAGCAGTAAGAGCGGTAAATGTTCCGCCAAAGAAGGCAATTTCTTTTTCAAGCCCGAAATTTGCCTGGCAGAAATCTTTTATGAGTTCGCTAAAATATATTGTGGTATTATCATCAGCGTGGGTGATGGAAAACTGATTGCAATAGATGCAGCTAAAGGGGCAGCCCTGGTGAGGAATAAAGAGAGGCAGAATCCTCATAACCCCAGGTTTTGGCAGGCAATTTTTGCAGCTTTTTGCTGAGCTTCCTTTTTGGTGTGCCCCTCGCCGGTGCCCACTACTTCATCATCAACTTCCACCTCTATCAAAAAGACCTTTTCATGATCGGGTCCCGATTCTTCTATCAGGTTATAAACCGGAAGTGTCTGGTTCTTTAATTGAGTGTATTCCTGCAATCTGCTCTTATAATTGATTAGGTCTTCCTGGTCGAATATTTTTTTGTAATCCATAAAGAGGAACATGTTTATAAATCTACGGGCGTCTTCGATATTGCCATCCAGATAAATGGCGCAGATAATTGCCTCCATGGTATCTGCCAGGATAGAGCTGTTTTCTCTGCCACCACCGCTGTCTGCCTCACGGCTGAGCACCAGATAATCACCCAGAGCAAGATCTTTGGCTACGGCTGCCAAAAAATCACGCGATACTACCTTTGCCTTAAATTTTGATAATTGTCCCTCGGTATAATCCGGAAATTTTTCAAATACGATCTCCGCAACTACTAAGCCCAGGATAGAATCACCCAGAAATTCCATTCGCTCAAACGCTGAGCTTTCTCCTTCCCTGGCAATCACTGAGGTATGCGTGATCGCAGAAAGGAGAAGCTCTTCCGTTTTGAATCTGTAATTGATCACTGTCATCAAGCTGCGCAGATGCACGCTCTGGTCTTTGGTTAGCTTTGTGTTACGCAGCAAACTGCTGATCAATAACCTCATATTATTTATCATATTTGCGGAAAATCAGAACTCCATTATGTCCACCAAAACCCAGGGAATTACTTAAGGCAATATTCACATCCATATCTTCGGCAATACCGGGGATAAAATCAAGATCGCAATCCGGATCGGGATGCGTTTGATTTATGGTGGGGTGCAGCCGATTGCCGGTAATACTTTTGCAGCAAACCACTGCCTCGATCCCGGCAGCAGCACCCAGTGTGTGACCAACCATGGATTTTGTGGAATTTATCTTTAATTTATAGGCATGCTTACCAAAAACTCTCTTGATAGATGCCACTTCGTTTTTATCATTTAGCGGAGTGGATGTGCCGTGGGCATTTATATAGTCCACATCTTCAGGCTTTATGCCGGCGTCATTTAGAGCCGCCTGCATTGCCCGTGCTCCACCTTCGCCACCTTCGGCGGGCGCCGTTATATGATAGGCATCACAGGAAGCTCCATATCCAATAAGCTCAGCATAAATATGCGCTCCTCGCTGCAAGGCATGCTGCAATTCTTCCAGTACTACTATCCCCGCACCTTCTGCCAGCACAAAGCCATCACGCTCGGCATCAAAGGGACGGCAGGCTCTTTGAGGATCTTCGTTGCGTGTGCTTAGTGCCCGCATATTACTGAATCCCGCAAATGTGAGAGGAGTAACTGATGCCTCTGCCCCACCACTCACTATTATATCTGCATCACCATACTGAATCGAGCGATAGGCTGTTCCTATGCCATGATTCGCACTGGCACAGGCAGATGAGATATTAAAATTTATACTTTTTAGATTATATTCTATGGCAATTTCTGCGGCTCCTGCATTTGATATCATTTTGGGGATAAAAAAGGGGCTCACTCTGCGAGGTCCCTGGCTGTAATGCTTATGGCATTCCATTTCATAGGTATACATTCCGCCTATGCCAGTGCATAATATGCAGCCGCTCCGTTCCGGCAGATAATTATCTTCCCTAATGCCCGCATCTAAAAGAGCCTCTCGCGAGGCATATAAAGCAAATTGAGAATACCTGTCTAATTTCTTCAATCTCTTTTTATCAAAGAATTTTTCCGGCTCAAAGCCACGAACCTCTCCGGCTATTCTGCTGGCATATTCGTCGCTTAGCTCAAAATGATGTACGCGGTCTATACCACTTTTGCCTTCAAGTAATGCTTCCCAGAAGGCTTCCACATTATGCGCCAGGGCGTTGATTGTGCCAATGCCCGTGATTACTACTCTTCGTTTGCTCATTGTCACCTCTTTTTGATAAGCAGCGGCTGAGAATTCTCATCCGCTGCTTCATTTAGAAATGCTGTTCTAGTTAAGCCTGGTTTTCAGGAATTCTATCGCTTCACCTACTGTGGTAAGCTTTTCTGCTTCTTCATCGGCGATTTCCAGATTAAATTCCTCTTCAAATTTCATGATCAATTCCACAGTATCAAGCGAATCTGCTCCAAGATCTTCGATAAATTTTGCTTCCTGAGTTACCTCTTGAGCATCTACTCCAAGCTCTTCTACAATAATTTCTTTAACTTTTGCTGTAATGTCCATATCATCCTCCTGTTTTTTTCTTTTTTTTAGGTTTTCCGTAGCGCAAGATCGGGCTACCAATGTATCTCTCAGCCCTTAGCTGATTAACCTTATCACATCACTAATCCGCCATCTATATTTATCACCTGACCCGTGATATATGAGCTCATTTCCGAAGCCAGAAACAGGCAAAGGTCTGCAATATCATCCGGCGTTCCCATCCGCTTAAGCGGGATTGCTTCTGCATAGCTGCTCACAATATCCGGCGGCAGCTTATCCGTCATAGCAGTTCTGATAAATCCCGGCGCTATGGCATTGCACCGAAGATTGCGTGCAGCAAATTCCTTTGCCACCGATTTTGTCAAACCTATTATTCCAGCTTTGGAAGCCGCATAATTGCTTTGTCCCGCATTACCCATCACCCCTATCACAGATGAGATATTGATGATGGCAGCGCTTTCACGCTTCATCATGTAGCGGGATGCCTTCTGAATGCAGTTGAATGTACCCTTCAGATTTACATTGATCACTGCATCCCAATCCGCTTCCTTCATCCGTAATACCAGGTTGTCACGCGTGATGCCGGCATTGTTTACCAGCACATCTATCCCACCCAGTTCATCATTGATCTGCTTAAAAACTTCGGTCACCTTTTGGGCATCTGTTACATCACAGACGTATCCCCGGCAAATCCAGCCCTTATCAGTGAATTCTGCTGCCGCAGTCTCTACGCCTTCGGCAAAAAGGTCTATAATCGCTACAGTAGCTCCTGATAAGGCAAATGCCCCAGCTATTGATTTGCCAATGCCCTGCGAAGCTCCCGTTACTATTATTGTCTTTTCTCTAAAATCCATTCGCACTCCGTTATTATTTAGAAATACTCTACTGCCTTTTTCAGATCTTCCGGCTTTTCGATGTTAATGGAAATAAGATTTCTATCAATTTTCTTCAGCATCCCGCTTAATACCTTTTGAGGTCCGAATTCGATAAATAATTGCACGCCCTGGGCTGCCATATATTCTACGCATTCCACCCAGCGTACCGGAGATGTAAGCTGATGCACAAGATTAGATTTGATAGTTTTTATATCTGTAGTAGATTGCGCATCTACATTGGAGACCAGAGGGATAGTGCAATCATTAAATGTGAGATTATCCATCTCATCCTGCAGCAGGTCTGCCGCCGCCGCCACTAAGGGAGAATGAAAAGCTCCCCCCACTTCCAGAGCTACCGTGCGTTTGGCTCCCCGCTGCTCTGCCAGTTTCATTGCTGCTATCACGCCTTCTTTGCTGCCAGAAATCACTGTCTGAACCGGCGTATTATAATTTGCCGCTATCACCAGCCCTTCCTGCGATGCCTCCACGCAAATAGAATTTACTTCACCGGATGATAAGCCAATGATGGCACTCATTGCATAGCTCTTGCCCTCGCCGGCTGATATCATAAATTCACCACGCTTGTGCACCAGATACATGGCATCGCTGATAGATAGCACCCCATTTGCAGCTAAAGCAGAAAATTCTCCTAATGAGTGCCCCGCTACAAAATCCGGCTGCAAAGATATCTCACGGCTGAATATCTTTAATGCCGCCAGTGAATGAAAAAGTAAGGCAGGCTGGGTTATACGAGTGTCTTTTAGCTTCTCAAACGGTCCATTTAGCATGATCTCCTGCAGGTCACAGCCGGTTCTATCTCTAAAATCAACCAAATATTTTAATGTTTCTGAATCTGATTCAATTATTTCCCGCGCCATGCCCACATATTGAGCACCTTGTCCGGGAAATATAAATGCCGTTTTTTGCATAACACCCCGTTATAATTTTTTGTCTGTCCTATATCCTCACCAGCAGGCTGCCATAGGTGAGCCCTGCCCCAAATGAAGTCATCAATACAAGATCGCCATGACGTATCTTGCCGCTTTTTAATACCTCATCTAATGCCACAGGGATGGTGGCAGCAGAAGTATTGCCATACTTTTCTATGTTAACTATCACCTTGCCCATATCTATTTTGAGCTTCTTGGCAAGTGCTTCTATGATACGCATATTAGCCTGATGCGGTATTACCCAGTCTATGGAATTTGTGTCAAGATTATTACGCCTTAGCACAGTTTCGCAAGTAGTAAACATAGATTTCACCGCCAGCTTGAATACTTTGTTACCTTCCATCTGCACGGTGTGCAAGTGCTCACGAACCGTGTTATAAGAAGCAGGATTGCGCGAACCTCCCGCAGGCTGCACCAGTAATTCCCAGAAATTTCCATCAGCTACTATATCGGAATCTATGATGCGGGAGATATCTATTTCTATGGCTCTTGAGATAATAGCCGCTCCAGCTCCATCTCCAAATAGCACACAGGTATTGCGGTCTTTGTAATTTGTGATCTTAGTGAGCAAATCCACACCGATAGTGAGTACGTGCTTTGATGTGCCGTTTTCCACAAATTGTTTGGCAATATTTGACACATATATCCAGCCCGGGCAACCTGCCGAAATATCAAATGCCGGAATGTTTTTTATGCCCAGATTCCTTTGCACGATGCAGGCTGTAGAGGGAAAAGCATGATCCGGCGTCACTGTGCCCACTATGATAAGATCAAGTTCACGGGCAGAAATCCCTGCCGCCTGCAACGCCTTTTCCGCAGCTTCAGTTGCATAATCGCTGGTGGCTTTATCGGCTGCGGCTACTCGCCGCTCGACCATACCGGTTCGCGTGCGAATCCATTCATCAGTAGTTTCTACTATTTTTTCCAAATCAAAATTATTGAGCACTTTTTCTGGCACCGCATGACCAGTGCCACTTATTTTTGCATGATATACTTTCATCTATTTACTCTCATAATACTCTCTGGCATGCTCGATGAATTTGGAATCCACCATCCGAACTGCCGTTTTTATCGCATTCTTGATAGATACTGCATCTGATCTGCCGTGCGCTACCACAGAAAGTCCATTTAATCCTATCAGCAATGCTCCACCATATTCCCGATGGTCCACTTTCTTCTTTAAAAAAGCAAATGCCGGATATGATAGCAATGCCCCAAGCTTGCTTACCCAATCCTCATTGAATTGCTCCCTTAATATAGAAAACATCGATGATGCCGCACCTTCCACCGTCTTTAATACTATATTTCCCGTGAACCCATCACTCACGATCACATCTACATCTCCCTTTAATAAATCCTTCCCCTCCACATTTCCATAAAAATTTATATCTCTATGCTCGCTTAATGCTTTATAGGCAGATTTGTATAGCTCATTACCCTTGCTGCTCTCCTCGCCTATATTGATCAAGCCTATTTTAGGCGATCCTATTTTAAAAAAATATCGCGAATAAAGTGTGCCTAATTCGGCAAATTGAACCAGGTTCTCCACGCTGCATTCCGTATTAGCTCCCACGTCCAGCAAAAGCTCCACTCCCTTTACCGTAGGAAATAAGGTCGAGATCGCAGGCCTGTGCACCTTATTTAGCCGACCATAGATAAATAGTGACGCCGTCATCATCGCCCCGGAATTACCCGCCGATACTGCCACATCTACCTTGCCATCAGACATTGCCTGCACTACCTGCACCAGGGATGAATCACGCTTCATTCGCATGATCTTTGCCGGAGCATCACTCATCTCTGCTCTCTGACTGCAATGCACTATCTGTATGGAAGATTTATTGTAATAGTATTTCTCTAATTCCTTCTCTATTGCAGACTCATCTCCATATAGTATTATACGGTCACAAATCTCTTCCCTTAGAGCAATAATTGCACCTTCCACTTCCGGGTAAGGTGCATTATCGCTGCCAAAGGCATCCAAGCCTATCGCTCTCGTGTTGCCCTGCATATCGGGTGATCTTGGAATTCCTATTCCTTCTCTGTTTCCAGTATTTTGCGACCATTATAAAATCCACACTTGCCGCAGATATTATGAGGACGCATAGGCTCACCACAATTTGAGCAAGTACTCACGGACGGCATCTCTGCCTTGTAGTGCGTCCGCCTTTTATCCCGACGCGATTTTGATGTCTTCCTCTTTGGTACTGCCATCACTTCTCCTTTATTTTCACATATCTCAAGCTACACTTTGCTTTTATACCATAAAAATGACAACTATTTTTTCACATCTCTGATGTCAAGATTTATCATCCCTCCCTCCCCCCTCTATCCCGGGAAGGAGGGGGATAATTTTGAATTTTGAATTTTGAATGTCGAATGGGGCTACGTCGTAGCGGTAAGACGTGATTGGTGATTGGTGATTGGTGATGAGTGA